>CAZVMS010000055.1:0-5819 GCA_964628795.1 uncultured Haloferula sp.
ACTTGAGACCTGAAACTTGAGACCTGAAACTTGAGACCTGAAACTTGAGACCTGAAACTTGAGACCTGAAACTTGAGACCTGAAACTTGAGACCTGAAACTTGAGACCTAAAACTTGAGACCTAAAACTTGAGACCTAAAACTTGAGACCTGAAACTTGAAACTTGAAACTTGAAACTTGAAACTTGAAACTTGAAATTTGAAATTTAAGACACGGGGCGGGTGGGAAAGAGAAGCGGTTTTTGCTCAACTGAGGTGAGGCGGGATGTTGGTGAGGCAGGATGTTGTGGTAGGGCGATGTGGGATGGGGCAGACTTCGGGAGAGTGTTATCGCTATTCGGTCCCAACTTCCGGACATTCGGGCCTCACAGGGCGATCACCGGTTGAAGCACCTTCCAAACATTCTCCGCCACTTTTTCCTGACCCTCCGCCGTGGGGTGGATGCCGTCGGGTTGGTTGAGGGCCTCAATGTTGCCGACGCCTTCGAGGAGGAAGGGGATGAGGGTGGATTTGGATTCTTTGGCGGCTTCGGGGAAGACGGCTTGGAAGCGGGCGGTGAAGTCTTTGCCCATGTTGTCGGGCATTTGCATGCCGGCGATAAGGATGGAGATTTCGGGATTCTTGATGCGGGCTTTGGCGGCGATGCCGAGGAGGTTTTTCTTGGTTTCCTCGGGGGAAATGCCGCGTAGGCCGTCGTTTCCGCCGAGGGCGATGATGAGGACGTCGGCTCCTTTTCCCATGGCCCAGGCGACGCGGCGGAGGCCGCCGGCGGTGGTGTCGCCGCTGACGCCGGCGTTGGCGATGGTGTAGGGGAGTTTGGCGGCGTCGATTTTTTTCTGAAGAAGGGCGGGGTAGGCTTCGTTGGGATCGAGGCCGTAGCCGACGGTGATGCTGTCGCCAAGGACGACGATGCGTTTGTTCGTGCCATTTGCATTCGGAGTTTCCTCGGCCAATAATGCGGTGCCCGTGGCGAGTAGCAGCCCCAACATGAATATTTTCCGCAATGACATCCGCATCGACCGCTAGTCTAGAATCCGCCCCGAGTGCTGTCAAACGACCGATCCTGAAGGTGGAGGGCCTGCGGAAGGTGCATCAGACGGCGAGTCATGAGCTGACGGTGCTGAAGGATGTGAGCTTGAGTCTGGATGAGGGAGACACGCTGGCGATTGTGGGGCCTTCAGGGAGTGGGAAGACGACGTTGCTGGGTCTTTGTGCGGGGCTGGATGATGCGAGTGCGGGATCGGTGGAGCTGGATGGGGAGGCGATCGAGGCGATGGATCAGGATGCGCGGGCGGCTTTGCGGAACCGGCTGGTGGGATTCGTGTTTCAGAGTTTCCAACTGATTCCGACGCTGACGGCGATCGAGAATGTGTTGGTGCCGTTGGAGCTGCGTGGGGAATCTGGCAGGGAAATCGAGAAGGAGGCGGAGAGCTTGCTGAGGGAGGTGGGTCTGGGGGAGCGGCTGGACCATTATCCGCTGCAGCTTTCTGGTGGTGAGCAGCAGCGGGTGGCGCTGGCGCGGGCCTTCATTCATCGGCCGAAGATTCTGTTTGCGGATGAGCCGACGGGGAATCTGGATGCGGAGACGAGCGCGCCGATCGTGGAGATGCTTTTCCGGCTGAACCGTGAGGCCGGGACGGCGCTGGTGCTGGTGACGCATGATCCGGCGCTGGCGGCGAAGGCGCGGAGGGTGGTGGCGATGAGTGGGGGGAGGATTGTTTCTGAGGAAGAGAATTCAACCGCTGATGGACGCTGATGAACGCGGATTTTGAGAGGAAGATGGTAAACCACGGATTTCACGGATTTTCACGGATGAAGACTCAACAACTGGATTCCAAAACGGTGGCGACGGGGCTGATTGTGCCCAAAAAGTCGCGATGTTCCGATCTCGATCTCCCAAATCCGTGGCCATCCGAGCAATCCGTGGTTAAAAATTCTTCAGGTTTAGCAGCCTCTCCCTTGGGTAGGTGCCCTGAGTTGATTCCTGCTTTTTTTGAACTAGTGGAACAACATCATGGGATCTAACAAAAGCGGGCTGCCGGGGAGTTTGTGGGGGGCTTTGTTTCATCCTTGGGTGTGGCGGATGGCTTGGCGGGATAGTCGTTCGCAGCGGGTGAGGTTGGTGATTTTTTCGCTGGCGATCGTTTCGGGGATTGCGGCGTTGACGGCGATTCACTCGTTGAAAGCGAGCGTGGAGCGGGGAATTGCTTTGGAGGCGAAGTCGCTGCTGGGATCGGATTTGCGGGTTTCATCGCGTCGTGAGATTGGTGCGGATGAGGCGCGGCGGCTAGGGGGAATGGCGAGCCGGATGAGCCGTGAGACGAGCTTTCCATCGATGATGCGATTTCTGCAGGACGGTGGGGCGCGGCTGATGCAGGTGCGGGGAATCGAGGGAGGGTATCCGTTTTATGGTAGAGTGGAAACGCGTCCGGCGGAGGCGTGGGAGAAGTTGAAGGATGAGGGTGGGGTATTGTTAGAACCGGCGATGCTGGATCAGTTCGGAGCGGAGATTGGGGATGAGGTGGAGCTTGGGGGGATTCGATTGAGGATTCTGGGAGTGGTGGACAAGCCGGCGCCGCGGGGGAATCGCTTCAGTGGTTTTGCGCCGGAGGCTTATGTGAATCTGGCAGACATCGAGCGCACGGGGCTGCTGACGAAGAACAGCATGGCGGCTTATCAGGTGCATTTGGAGATCGAGGGCGGGCCGCCGTCGAGGGAGCTCAAAGATCAGGTACGTGAGGATTTTCCGGACACGCCGTGGCGGCTGGAGACGCCGGAGGATCGTCGGGAGAACCTGGGTGATGCGCTGGATAACTTTCAGCAGTTCCTCGGGCTGATCGCGCTGGCATCGCTGGCGTTGGGGGCGATCGGGGTGGCGGGGGCGGTGCATGCGCATGTGACGCGGCGGATCGCGACGATTGGGATTTTGCGTTGTCTCGGGTGTCCGGGGTATCTGGCGTTTGGGATATATTTCGCGCAGGCACTGGCGTTGGGCTTGTTCGGGGCGCTGCTGGGAGCGGGGATTGGGATTGGGTTGCAGGTGGGGCTGTTAGAGGTGTTTCGGGATGAGTTGCCGATTTCGGTGAGTCCATCGCCGGAGTGGAAAATCGTGGCGCGGACGACGGCGACGGGGTTTGCGGTGTGTTGTGGGTTCGCGCTGCTGCCGCTGATGAAGATCCGTGACATTTCCCCGGCGGTGACTTTGCGTAGCGGTGGGGGATTGAAGGGTGGGGTGCTGAGGTCGCTGCCGATCTATGCGCTGCTGGTGGGATTGCTGGTGATGGTGGCGCATGGGAACGACCCGAGGTGGGCGCGTTCGCTGGCCATGGTCGGTGGAATGGTGGTGGCGTTTTTGGCGCTGGTGGGCGTGGCGCGCGGGCTGATGGCAGTGACGCGTCGGGTGGTGGGCATGCGCTGGCCGTATCTGCTGCGGCAGGGTGTCTCGAATCTGCATCGGCCGGGGAATCAGACGCTGCTGTTTCTGCTTTCGCTGGGGCTTGGGACCTTTCTGTTGGTGACGATTCTTTCGGCGGGTCGGCTTTTGAATAAACGGCTGGATCTTCAGCAGTCGGGGGAGAGTCCGAACTTGTATTTGATCGATGTGCAGCCGGATCAGGTGGCGGGTGTTAGAGAAGTGGTGGAGGCAAGCGGGCTGCCGGTGTTGGAGAGCGAGCCGATGGTGACGATGCGGATTTCATCGATCCGTGGGGTGCCGGTGGGCGAGGCGGAGGGTGTGCCGCGCTGGGTGGCAAGGCGGGAGTTTCGCTCGACGTATCGGGACAAGCTGAACTCCACCGAGGCGCTGGTGGCGGGTGAGTTCGCGACCGAGCGGGCAGAGCCTTCGGGCGTGGTGCCGCTTTCTCTGGAGGAGGACATTGCGAAGGACATGAAGGTCGGGATCGGCGATGAGCTTACGCTGGATGTGCAAGGGGTGCCGATCCGCACGCGGGTGACGAGTTTGCGTCGGGTGGATTGGAGTCGTTTCAACCTGAACTTCTTCATGGTATTTCCGCCGGGTGTGTTAGAGGAAGCGCCGGGCTTCCATGTGGTGACGACGCGCACTCCGACGCCCGAGGCTTCGGGGGAATTGCAGCGTGCGCTGGCGGGGAAATTTGCCAATGTCACGGCAATCGACCTGACGCTGATCCTTGAAACCGTGCGGGATATCCTCGGGAAAATCTCGACGGTGGTCACGGTGCTGGCTGGCTTCACCGTGCTGGCGGGGCTGCCGATTTTGATTGGGACGCTGCTGAATGGGCGCGATGTGCGGCTGAAGGAAAGCGTGCTGCTGCGGACGCTTGGAGCCTCGGCGGAGCAGGTGCGGGCGATCCTGGTGATCGAGTATGCGGCGCTTGGGATGCTCTCGGCGCTGACCGGCGTGCTGCTGGCGGTGGCGGCGAATGGGGCCCTGGCGGTGTTCGTTTTCAAAGCCTCGCCGTGGCCCGATCCGGTCTTATTGGTGGCGGCGTTTGCAAGCGTCATGGGGATTGCAGTGCTCGGCGGGCTGGCGCTGAGTCGGGGTGTTTGTAATCATCCGCCTTTGGAGATTTTGCGGGGTGGCGGGTGATGAAGTGCCAGCGGCAGCTCGATTTTAATCACACCGAGCACTGGTGTGGATTACACGGGACGGTAGAGCTGTTAGAGAAGGCGAGGGCGGTGGCGGTGTGCCATGATCCGCTGCCGGTGATGCCGAAGGGGGAGCCGACGGTGGTGGTGCCGATGGTGGGGAGGACGGGTTCGATCGTGGTGCTGGCGAGAGGTTCACCATCGAAGGAGTGGCCGAAGATGTTTTGGAGGAGGGATACCTTGCGGCGGAACATGGAGGTATTGAAGTTGCCGGCGGTGTTTTCAAAGCCACGCACGGCGACACCATCCATCTGATAGGTCGGGGCACCGGGGTAGGAGACGGGTTCCTTGCCGGGTGCGAGTTCGAGGAAGCGGCGGTTGGTGGAAAGGAGCGTCTGCGCGCCGTGGGCGGGGCCGTTTGGCGTGTAGGCGGCGAGAATGGTGTGGTCTCCGGCGGGGAGTGCGGGGTCCTGGAAGAAGAGGTGGGCGATGTCCGACTGGGAGAAATCCGCGGCGTGGTCGCGCACAGTGGGGTGATGGCGAGGCCGGCATTATCGTAATTTTGGAACCAGACGCCGAAGCCGTTCACCTTGGTGGCGAAGTTGGCGGTGCTGGGGGAGTGATCGCCTTCGGCGAGGGGGAGGCGGAGGATCATGTCCTTGTAGCGGTTTTTCTGAGTCTTCGAAGCGAGCACTTTGTTGTAGCCCTCGCGCTCCTGGAGAATGCGGAATCCTTCGGCCTGGGTGGAGATGTATTCCTGGCGGATCATTTCGATCGTTTGCAGGTGGGTGGCGATGGCGTTCTTCAATTCGGTCGTTCCAACATGGTTCGATGTGCTGAAGGGGGACGTGATGTTGATGCCAACGCTGTTTCCGATGGAAAAGGGTTGGTCGAGCAGCGAGAGGGCGGTGTTCCTGATGTCGGCGGCCGAGTTGCTCAGGACGTATGAGTAGAGGTTTTTCAGCTCTTTGCTGTCCGCGACGCTGTTGGCGGTATTGAGGATACTTTGAAAGCGAACGATGGTGACGGGGGCGGTGGTATCGGTGGCGGGGATGATCTGGGTGATGCGCGTTTGATCAAGGTCGGCGTAGAGCTGGATTTCGGGGCCTTGATAGACCCTATTCGAAAAGCCGCTGACCGGCCGAAAACACGTCCCAGCCTGCGTATGAATCATTCATTGAAAATAAAATAAATACCTTGAAAAGGCGTGACGCAACATGTTGTAATTCAACAACTTAATATCACTCAGGAAAT
>CAZVMS010000056.1:0-31429 GCA_964628795.1 uncultured Haloferula sp.
GAGTGTGGCCAGGAGCTCTAGTTCTTCGGCAAAGCCGACGGCAGCCCAGGCTTGTCCTCGGGTCCAGGTGGAGAATCCGGTGTAGCCTTGCTGGCTGTTCGGGCAGCGATAGGCCCCGTCTTTGGTGTTGAAAATGGCTTCGTGGGTGGTGCGGCCGGCAATGTCCCAGATGTCGCGTCCTTCACCGTAGAAGACGGAGAATTTTGCGGTGGACTCGATGTGGAGCAGGGCGCGTTCGAGCAGGGAAATGGCTTTGTCGCCTTCGCCCATGAGGCAGTGGCCGAGCAGGTGGGCCTGCATCAGGATGCGGCAGGAGCGGATGGTATCGACGAAGAGCGAGTGGGGGCCGTTGAACGAGTGGATGAAGCCGCCGCCCTGGCGTTCGGTCCAGCGGGCGGCCTGGACGGCGCCGCTGACTTTGATGGCGAGTTCGTAGAAATTCTTTTCCCACTCATTTTCGGCGATGCGGCCTTCGAGCATCAGGCGACGGAGGTTGCCGTAGGTGGAGAGGTTGTTGAAGCCGTGGTCGTGGACGCCGATGTGCGAGACGTGGCTTGCCATGGCCGAGACGGTGCGGTCACGTCCGGACTTGAGGGAGGCTTCGTCGCCGGTGGCATCGAAGTGGAGAATGGAGATGCCGTAGCGGAAGCCTTCGGTCCACTCGGTCCAGCCGCGGGTGGTGTATTTTCCTCCGACGGTGAAAACGGGTGAGCCTTTGGCGTCGTCGTATTCGCAGTCGATGGATTCGACCTTCTGTTTGGCGAGGCCGAAGAACTGGTCGAGTTTGGGTTTGAGAGCATCGAGGGTTGGGGCGGAGTCGAGCTTAATCATGGTTGGAAGAGGTTGGGTTAGAATCGATGGGTTTTTGTGAGGTGGGTGATGATGAGTTCGGCGTCTTCGAGGATTTCGTAGGTGTGGGGCAGGACGGCGTCGAACTTAATGGCTTCGCCAGGTTTGAGGGTGTGTTCTTCGTGGCTGAAGGCGATGTGGATGCGGCCGCTGCGGACCCAGCAGATTTCGTGTTCGTCGCCGTGGGCTTCGGGGTGTTGGAGGGAGGTGCCGGTTTTGGCGGAGGCGTGGAAGAGGTCGACGCCCTGCCAAGAGAGCTTTTCGAAGTCGAAGGGACCGGACTGGTAGCGCTCGATTTGTTTGATGTGAGCGGTTCTGGATTCCGCGAGGGAAAGGAGGTCGGAGGCGGAGAGGCCGAAGACTCGGGCGATGCGGAAAAGAGTGTCAATTCCGACCATGGACTGGTTGCGCTCGAGCTTGGAGAGGCTCGCGATGGAGAGTTTCGAGCGCTTCGCGAGTTCGTCGAGCGTCATGCCAGCTTGTTTGCGGACATCTCGGAGGACGGAGAAATCGATGGGCGGACCTTCAGGCATGGAAAGTTTCGCCGGTCATTATTGACGGGAATGGGGAAAGGCAAAGAGAAAAGTTTCACTGTGAAGGAATGATGGTTGATTTTTTAGCCTCAAGGAAAAGGGTGGGCATGGGTGTGGTGGAGGTGTAGAAGGTTCTGGATGTCAGAGGCGAGCGGATTTGAGATTGTGGGACAGGGTTTGGCGGGCTGCTGTCTCGGCTGGCATTTGCATTGGGCGGGAGCGGATTTCCGGGGGTGGGATGATACGCGGGTGGGGGCGGCGTCGCCGGTGGCGGCGGGTTTGTTGAACCCGGTGACCGGGAAAAATTTCGAGCCAAGCTGGAGGATTGGGGATTTTCTTCCTGAGGCAGTAGAATTTTTCGGGAAGGTGGGGGCTGAGATGGGGAGACAACTGTGGTTCCCACTGCCGGTAGTTCGTCTGGTGAGTGAGAAGGAATGGCGGAAGGTTTCGGGGAAGCTCGAGAGGCCGGAGGTCGCGTCTTGGGTGGAAGGCGTTGAGGAAAACGTCGATGGATGGCGGGCGGCGGTGACTTTGCGGGGTGGGGGCCGGGTGGATGTGAAAGGGTTTTGTGAGGGGACTCGGGGGAAATTTGAGTGGGGAAAGTCGAAGTTGGGAAATGTTCGAGTGGTGAGATGTGAGGGGGCGTTCGGATTGATCAAGGGGACGATGGGGGAGCATCGCTGCGCGAAGGGGGAGATTCTGACCTTGCGAATCCCGCGGGGGGATGAGTCGCGGATTTTGATTGGTGGCGGAGGATGGTTGGTGCCGGTGGGTGAGGGGGTTTTCAAGGCGGGCGCGACCTACGAATGGAATGAGCTGAATGGGGAGCCGACGGAGGCGGGAAGGCTGCGGGTAAGTGAAATTTTGAGCGGTCTTGGGGTCGAGGAGTGGGAGTTGGTGGCTCATGAGGCGGGGATCCGGCCGATCGTGAGGCGGAGTATGCCGCTGATCGGGCGGCTGCCGGATGGGGCGGTGGGATTCAATGGGCTGGGCTCGAAGGGCTCGCTCTACGCGCCGGGAGTGGCTCGGCGGCTGGTGGAGTGGATGATTGAGGGAAGGGAGATCGAGGAGGATCTGGATGTGGAGAGGTGGATGGCGGGTGGAATGACTGGCTGACGGGCGTCTGAAATCCGCCTTGCCCAGCGATGGCGCTTGGGAAAGCGCCACTCCGGCTTGTGCATTCAAATCGCTACTCCGCTATTGCCATGGGCCGAAAATGAGGGCATAGCGCCGCCGCCCGTCCAATCCGGGAACTGCTACCATGTCTCTGAAAGTCCGAAATCTCGCCATTATTGCTCACGTTGACCACGGGAAGACCACGCTCGTGGACCAGCTTCTCCAAGCTGGAGGAACCTATCGCGAGAATCAAGCGACGCAGGAGCGCGCGATGGACTCGATGGATCTTGAGAAGGAAAAAGGGATCACCATCAAGGCGAAGAATACCGCCATCCTGTGGGAAGGCTACACGATCAACATCGTGGATACTCCAGGTCACGCCGACTTCGGTGCCGAAGTGGAGCGCGTGATGAAGATGGTCGATGGCGTGTTGCTCGTCGTCGATGCGACCGGTGGTCCGCAGGCTCAGACGCGCTTCGTTTTGCGCAAGGCGCTGCAGGAAGGGCTGAAGCCAATCGTGGTGGTCAACAAGATCGACCGTCCGCTTTCCACTCCTGAAAAGGTGCACGATCAGGTGCTAGAGCTTTTCCTCGATCTCGATGCGAGCGAAGACCAGTTCGAAGCGCCTTTCCTCTATGGATCCGCGCGTGATGGCTACTTCATGAATACGCCGGACGGTGAGCGGAAGGACTGTGTGCCGCTGATCGAAAAGATCATCGAATACATTCCCGAGCCGGATGCGAAGGAAGATGCGCCGTTCTCGATGCTCGTTTCTAACATTGACTGGGATGATTACGTCGGTCGTGTGGCGATCGGTAAGATCCTCGGTGGTTCGATCAAGAAGGGCGACAATCTCTGGCTGCTTCGCAAGGACGGCACCAAGGTGCGCTCCAAGGTGATGAAGACATTCACTTACTCGGGTCTGGAAACGGCGGACTCCGAAGGTTGCGGTGCGGGTGGTATTGTGGGTATCGCGGCCGGCATCGAAGACATCGACATCGGTGACACGCTGGCAGCCAGCGAAGATGCGGAGCCGCTTCCATTCGTGGCAATTGATCCTCCGACCGTGCAGATGCAGTTCTCGATCAACGACGGACCATTTGCCGGCAAGGAAGGCAAGCACGTGACTTCGCGTGCGATCCGTGACCGCCTGATGAAGGAAACGAAGACGAACATTTCGATCGAAGTGGAAGACACCGATCAGTCGGGTGTGTTCACGGTTTCCGCACGGGGTGCGATGCAGATCGCAGTGCTTGTGGAGCAGATGCGTCGTGAAGGGTACGAGCTTTTGGTTTCCCGTCCGACGGTGATTCTCCGTCGCGATGATGCGGGTCATCTCCAGGAGCCCTTCGAAACACTCTACGTCGAAGCGCCGGATGAATACACGCAGGGCATTCTCAAGGCTCTTGCGAACCGCAAGGGCATCCTTGAGCACATGGATGTGGAGGCGAGCGGTCGCAGTTTGATTCAAGCGAACATTCCGACGCGTGGTTTGATTGGTTTTGAAACCGAGCTGGTGAACCTGACTTCGGGTCACGGCATCATGAGTCACTTGTTCAAGGAATACGCCGCTCACGCTGGCGAGATTGTGACCCGGATCACGGGCACTCTGGTTTCCATGGAAATGGGCACGGCGACGACTTACTCGCTGCAAGCGCTCGAAGATCGCGGCCGCCTCTTTGTCGGACCTGGCGACAAGATTTATGCGGGCATGTTGGTGGGTGAGAACCCACGTGCGAACGACCTCCCGGTGAACCCGGTCAAGGAGAAACACCTTGATAACATGCGATCGGCCGGCAAGGACAAGACTTCGAAGCTCCAGCCGCCCGTCGACTTTTCCCTGGAGCGTGCGATCGAATACATCGAAGGCGATGAACTGGTGGAGGCGACTCCCCTGAAGATCCGTCTGCGCAAGCGCATCCTTGATGCCAACGTCCGCAAGCGGATGGAGAAGGCGGCGAAGGCTTAGTTTTGGATTCAGCCATTCCATAATCGTCATGGAATTCCCATGGCGGTGGGGGAAATGTGGGTGATGATTCGGGCATGACTGAAACGACTCGACCCACTCACAGCAAGACGATCGGTTATCTGCTTTGGATCTTTGGCTTCCTCGGCGCCCACCGCTTTTACTTTGGGAAGCAGATTTCCGGGGTGATCTGGTTTTTCACGCTGGGTCTTCTTGGCATTGGCTGGCTGATCGACCTGTTCCTGATTCCGGGGATGGAGCGGGATGCGGCGAAGAAGTATGCTTCGGGCAAGGCGGACTATTCGGTTGCGTGGATTTTGCAGACCTTTCTCGGCTATTTGGGCATCCACCGTTTTTACCTCGGTAAGGTTTGGACGGGATTGCTTTGGCTGGTGACGGTTGGCTTGTTTGGCATCGGCTACCTCTATGATTACTTCACGCTGAATGCTCAGGTGGACGAGTATAATCGGGCTTCCTGAGGCGGAAGAGCTTGCCAGTTTGATGATCGGGGGCTGAATGGCGGCATGAGAAAGTCATGTCTGATTTTGGCCCTTGCTTCGACTCTGGGATTCTCAGCAGAGCCGGAGGTTCATGAGATTGTTTTTGCTTCCTGCTTCAAGGAGACCCGTCCGGCACCGGCGCTCAAGGTGGTAGTGGATTTGAAGCCGGATGTGTTCATCTGGATGGGCGATAACATCTACGGCGACAGCCCGGATGCGGCGGTTTTGCGGCAGAAGTATCAGTTGGTCCGGGAACATCCGGAGTATGCGAAGTTGCGGAGTGAAACAAAGGTGATCGGGACCTGGGATGATCACGATTATGGGAAGAATGATGCTGGCAAGGAGTTTGCGAGCAAGGTGGCGATGCAGAAGGAGTTGCTGGATTTTCTGGATGAACCAGCTGATAGCCCACGACGGAAGCAGGAGGGAGTTTATGGCTTTTCGGACTTTGGTCCCAAGGGGAAGCAGGTGCGGGTGGTCCTGCTGGATACGCGCTATCACCGGGATGAGATTGGCTCGGATCTTGAGATGCTCGGGGAGGCCCAGTGGAAATGGTTGGAGGAGACTTTGGTGGGGAGCAAGGCGCAGGTGAACATTGTGGTGTCTTCGATCCAGTTTCTTGCGGAGGAGCATCGATTTGAGAAGTGGGCGAACTTTCCGAAAGAGCGGGCTCGGATGCTGAAGTTGCTGGCGCGCGCTGATGTGCCGCCGGTGATTGTTCTGAGTGGGGACCGTCACCTCGCGGAGATCTCGGTGGATCGGGAAAGCTGTGGCTATCCGCTTTATGATATCACATCGAGCAGCCTGAATCTGGCGCTCGGTGGCGGGAACGATGAGCCTAACAAGTATCGCGAGGGACGGAATTTCCGTCCTGCGAACTTTGGGACGCTGAGCTTTGATTGGTCGCGGGAAGTGCCGGTGGTGACGGCTTGTATCCGTGATGATGAAGGGGTGCCGCAGCGGGCGGTGAGTATGGAGCTTGTGAAGTAGGGTGAGCCGTTTATTGACGAATGGGAATGCGGTGACAGGTTGTAAGACGATGATTCACGCGCTTCAACAGGAACAATTCTTGCCGATTTCGATGACGGAGGCTTGGGAGTTCTTTTCGTCGCCGCGGAATCTCGATGAGATCACGCCGCCTGAGTTGGGTTTCAAGATCGAGAGTCTGAAATCGGAGGTGATGCACGAGGGGCAGATCATCACTTATCAAGTGAAGCTGCTGCCTGGGGTGTGGATTCCCTGGGTGACGGAGATCAAAGCGGTAGATGAGGGGAAGTCTTTTGTCGATGAGCAGCGCTTTGGACCTTACAAATTCTGGCACCATCGGCATTGGTTCGAGGAGGTGGAAGGGGGAGTGCTGATGAAGGATCTGGTTCACTATGCGATGCCGTTTTGGCCGTTTGGTGAGCTGGGGCATGGGATTTTTGTGGCTCCAAAGTTGAAAACGATTTTCGGGTTCCGGAGAGAGATTCTGGAGAAGCGCTTTGGGAAAAAGGGGTGAGAGCAGGCGACTGAAAGCCTCCCTCCCACGCCATGGCGCTTGGAAGCGCGCCGTTCCGGTCGTCTCCGAAATTTCGGATTTCCGAAATGATTGGATTCATGTTCACTCTCGTTCGTGATTTATCCGCCTCTTGATCATCCGATGTGGTTGCTGCCTGCGTTTTTGATTGGTGCCTGCATCGGGTCCTTTCTGAATGTGGTGATCTATCGATTGCCTCTGGGGCTTTCGGTGAACAATCCGAAGCGTTCATTCTGCCCGAAGTGCAAGGGTGACATTCCGATGCGGCTGAACATTCCACTGGTGAGCTGGCTGGCCCTCCGGGGCAAATGCGCGAACTGCAAGGCGCCGATCGCGGCGCGCTACGTCATGGTGGAACTGATCACGGCGATTCTTTTTGCGCTCGTCGGCTGGTTGGTGATTCAGCACACGGGGGGCAAGGCGTTCAGCGTGCAGATGCTGGCACTGCTGCCGCTGTGGTTCATGACGGCGGCTTTTGTGGCGATCACCTTCATCGATGCGGAGCACATGATCATCCCGCTGGAGTTGACGATCAGTGGCACGCTGGCCGGTTTCATCGCGGCGGCCTTGATGCCGATGCTTTCAGACATGGCAGCTTGGGCTTCACCGGATCCAACGTGGCTTGGTGGCGTCTATCAGGCGCTGATTGGCTGGGTGATCGGTTTCTTCGGGCTGTGGGCGGTAGTCCTGTTAGGCAAGCTGGCGTTCGGGCGAAAGGAGCTGAGCTTCGATGAACCGGTGGCGTGGCATTTGGAGGAACCGAAGACTGATGAGGAAACGATCGTTTTTCACATGGGCGATGAGAAGATCGAATGGTGGGATATCTTTTTTCGAAAGTCCGACAGGCTGATCATTGAGGCGAATTCGATTCAGCTAAATGGGGAAGACGTCGAGGCCGGAAAGATTATCCTGCTTGAAAACGGCATCGAGTTACCCGGTGGCAAGAAGGTCGATCTGGAAGAGATTCAATCGCTGGAAGGAACATCGGCGAGCGCGGTGATTCCGCGTGAAGCGATGGGGATGGGTGATGTGCACCTGATGGGGGTCGTCGGCGCTTTCTTTGGATGGTCCGGCGTGTTCTTTAGCCTCTTCGCCAGTTCGCTCTATGCGATTCTTGCGGCCCTGCTGGGACGGGTCGGCTTTGGCGTGAAGTTGCCATTCGGACCCTTCATCGTGCTGGGTGCCATCACCTGGTTCTTCGGTGGCTGGAAGTTGGCGGAGTGGTATTTCAACGCCCTGCGTTAGAGGGCATATCCGAGTGCTCGTAGACCGGCAGCACAAGGTTCGGCTTAGCGAAGGCTTGGCGGAAGGATCTGCCAAATTTCGACGATTTGGTTTCGCTCAGGGACACGGCTACTGAAGCGGTCCGTTTGGCCGAGGTAGACGGCCTGAACGCGCTGGTTCGGCTGCTTGGCGTTGTCGAGGAGCTGCGCGACGGCGGTGGCACGGTCTGAGGAGAGGGTTTGATTGCTGTCGACGTTTCCAGTGCGCGATGCGTAGCCCACGACGAAGATCATCGCACCTTCAGGGACCTCAGCCACGGTGTCCATGATGCCTGCGCGGAGTTCAGGGGCGATTTCGGCGGAACCGGTGGCGAAGTCGCATTTCTTGAGGACGACGGCTCCCATTTTATTTCCGAAGCTCGAGTAGGCGCTCATGATTTCGGAGTCGGGCTTTCCTTCAAGCTTCCGGAGCGCACGGAAGAGCTCGATGGCTTCCTTCAAGATCTCATTTTCCGTGCTGGCGAAGAGGCTGGCGTGGTTGAGCTGAGCCTCGAGCTGCGCGATGCGATCTAACAATTGCGAGCGATCTGACTGGCAGGCGAGGAGTTCTTGCTGAAGGCGGGCGGGCTCGTCGCGCAGGCGGAGGAGTTCGGCATCAAGCAGGGCAATGCGGTTGTTGGCGTCGTCGAGCTGAGCTTGAAGCGTGCGGTTTCGGGTCGCATCGAGGAGGGCCTTGTCGCGTTCGATGCGGACGGCTTCCAGCAATTCACGGATGCGTTGGGTTTCCTTGAGCGAGTCGATGGCTTCCTTGCGGGCGAGATCGAGTTCGCGGTCCTTGTCTTCGAGCAGGGTTTGGAAGCTTCCGGCGAGTGAGGCGAGAGTATCGGCGTCAGTCTTCAGACGGGCGGCGACCTCTTCGGCGGCCTCGGTTCCACTGGCTCCAGCCATTGGTTCGAGGCCCATGGCGATGCGTTCGCGGTTGAGGAGGGTGCGGCGGGTTTCGATATCGGCCTTGAGGGCGTCCATGCTGGGGCTGTCGGCTGAGGACATGGTGCCGCCTGGTTTGATGCCCTGAATGATGAGGACGATGAGGAGTCCGACGATGACCATGCAGAAGGCGAGGATCACCGGGGATGGCGCGCGGTTTTTGGAAGTTGTGGTCTCGGAAGAACTGGTGGGCTCGGTGTTATCAATCACCACTTCAGTGTTCTCGGTATCGGGCAAATCGTTGCGCTCGTCGCTCATGGGGGGGAATTGACGAGGTTCCGACGGATTTGTCGAATGCGGATTGCGTTCCGCTCAAACGGGAGGCAGCAGGGAGAGCAGCTGATCGGGTGAGGAAATGAGGTGCTCGGGGGTCTCTGCGGTGAGCGCCTCCGGGGAATTGAAGCCCCAAGTCACGGCTGCCACGGGGATTCCGGCTTTTTTCGAGGCCTTGATGTCACGGATTTCGTCGCCGACATAGAGCATTTCCTCGGATTTCAGTGAGAAAGTCTTGCGGATGGCCCTGAGATGCTTGGCTTTTCCCGTGAGCTTGGAGGTCGACGAGATGAAATTGAAATGACTGCGGAGACCCTTGGCTCGCAGGAATAGGTCGACGTTGGCCGGTGCGTTTGATGTCAGCACGCCGAAGGCATCGCAGCGTTCGCGGAGTTGGGGGATGATTTCATCGAGACCGTTGATCAGGGCGAGCTTGGTGATGTTTCCACGCATCATCGAGGTGCCGCGCGCGATCAGGCCGGGAACCCGGCGCTTGGGGATCTTGAGGTGATCTAGCAGTTCCTTGAGGGAGAAATGGCGGAGTGACGGTAGCTCTTCTATGGTGACTTCGCGCAGTTTGTAGTCGGGGGCGAGGCGGTTGAAAATCTGGCGGCTTTCCTCAAGCGTGTCCGCGAGAGTGCCGTCAAAGTCGAAGATGATCGTTTGGTAAGCCATCGCGTGCCTCCAAGGAACCGTCAAGAAGCGCCATGCGCCAAGGAATAAATGGTGGCAATGCGCGACCGAACGTTTAGTCGAGCTCGATTTGAGACGGGAAGCCCGGACACAGATGCGAGGCTTCGATGGGTTCCGGTGACTCTGGGGTGAAAAATTCCATTTCTCCCTCCTCGCCACAGAGCCAGACTTCGGATGCTCCGGCGTCGAAATAGAGATTCATTTTGCCGAGCATCTCCAAGCGGCTGTTTGATCCGGAAAGGACTTCCACGCAAATTTGAGGAGCGATCGGATAGACGGTCGCGCGCCGGATGGGTCTGAGTCGGTCCATGGTGAACCATCCAACATCGGCGACTTTGACGCCATCAGCGGTTTGGATGGGGGGCTCGGGTATGGGCCGTCCGTCCGGCAGCAGCTGCGAGATAATCTTGAGGATTTCGAACTGGCGGTCACCGTGCCAGCCTTTCACGGGCCTCATCATGATGTTTCCAAATCGGTTGGTTTCGATCTTGTAGGGGAGATCGCGCAGTGATGGGTCGGCGCAAATTTCGCTCCAAGTCGGCATGGGCACAAGTTAGCGCGGGCTTCAGGCGGGTGCCAGAGACAAGTTGGGGTCGATGTCGGCGTCGAGCGGGGAGTGGCGGCCTTCGAAGTGGTGCAAGAGGGCGGCGAAGGCGATCATCGCGGCGTTGTCGGTACACAGGCCGGAGTCGGCGGTGAGCAGGGTCAGGCCTTCTTTTTCGCAGGCGCGGGAAAAGGCGTCTCGTAGGGCCTGATTGAGCGAGACGCCACCGGAGAGAGCGACGGTGCGGCGTCCGCTGTGGCGGGCGGCGCGGAGGGTCTTGGCGACGAGCACGTCGATGACGGCCTGTTGGAACGAGGCGCAGAGATCGGGCAGGTCCGAAGTACGAGGAGTGCCGTCGTTCGGATTTTGGTCGGTGAGGGTGTAAAGGACGGCGGTTTTCAGGCCGGAGAATGAAAAGTCGAAGCCAGGGTCCTTGATCATGGATCGAGGGAAACTGAAGGCTGCCGGGTTGCCGCCTTTGGCGGTCTTTTCGATTTCAGGTCCGCCGGGATACGGCAGGCCGAGCATTTTGCCGACCTTGTCGAAGGCTTCGCCAGCGGCATCGTCGCGGGTTGATCCAAGACGCCGGTAGAGGCCGGGTTTTTCGACATCTAACAGCAGCGTGTGGCCGCCTGAGACGATCAGCGCAATATGGGGTGGAACATTTCCCTGAGCGACGTAGGGGGAAAGCAGGTGGCCTTCGAGGTGGTTGACGGCGATGAAGGGTTTGCCGGCGGCGGCGGCGAGAGCTTTGGCGGCCGTGGCACCGATGAGCAGGGACGAGGCGAGGCCGGGGCCGGAGGTGGCGGCGAAGCAGTCGATGTCCTTGAGCGTGACTCTGGCGGTGGTGAGTGCTTGTTCAACGAGAGGACGGAGGTGGAGCGAGTGGTTTCGCGAGGCGAGTTCGGGGACGACGCCGCCGTAGGCGCGGTGGAGTTCGATCTGGCTGGAAATTTCCGAAGCGAGGATCTGCGCGGGTTCTCCGGGTTCGCCGGAAAGGATGGCGACGGCGGTTTCGTCGCAGGAGGATTCGATGGCGAGGAGCAGCATTGGGCAAAACGTTAAAACTTAAACTTTAAACTCCAAGTTGTTGGTATCGAGAAATCGCTCAGCGGGCATGGGCTTCGTCTCGGGTCAGAGCTTTGCCGCCAAGGTGGTAGCCCTTCTTTAATCGGGCGAGGGCCTCAGTTGGGTCTGAGGGAGTCTCTTGCTTCCGAAGCACGGACTCGAGCCCTTCGATCACGAGGTTCTTGATGGTGGTGCGTCGCTGGGCGGCGGCGATCTTGGTTCGTTCGAGGATATCGTCAGGGAGGTCAATCGTCGTTTTCAATAAATATGGGTATATTGCTTTACGGTCAATCGGCAATCTGGTCGCGGCTTTGGGTTTGGTGGATTCTTACTGGGCGAGAGCGGCTTTGATGGCTGGGTCGCTCCAGTCCTTGAGTTTGGCGGATTCTTCGGGTGTAAGAGAGTCGCGGCGGAGGGAGAGGGCGAATTTTTCGCGGAGCTCATCGGTGAACTCGATTTTGACGTCCGGGGTGATGCCTTTGAGGTGGGGGGTGTTGCCGCTCGGGGTGTGGTAGGTGGCGATGGTGAGGCGCAGGGCGGTGCCGCCGCCCATCGGGATGATGTTTTGGACGGAGCCCTTGCCGTAGGAAATTTCACCGATGACGGTGGCGCGCTTGAGGTCTTGGAGGGCGCCGGCGGTGAGTTCGGAGGCGGAGGCGGACATGCGATCGATGAGGACGGTGATCGGGTAGTCGCGTTGGCGGCGCTGGCGCTCGGGAGTTTTGAGGGGCTCGCCGAGGGTTTCGCCGCCACGGCCACGGGTGGTGACGACTTCGGTGACGGGCGGGAGGAAGTAGCCGAGGATGTTGACGGTGGCGGGAAGGGAGCCGCCGGGGTTGCTGCGGAGGTCGAGGATCAGGCGTTTCATGCCGGCGTCTTCCAGTTCATCGAGGGCGGCTTCGATTTCGCGCGGAGCGGCATCGGTGAAGGAGGCGAGGCGGATGTAACCGGCGGGCGGATCGCTTCCTTCGATGAGGTAGGAGTGGGTGACGGCGCGACTTTCGACGGCGCGATGGGTGAGAGTGACTTCGATGGGGCGGGCTTCGGCGGGGGATTTCAGGATAAAGGTGTTCGACTCTCCCGGGCGACGGATCAGGCGCGAAAGAAGATCGGCGGGAGGGATTTTGGAGACGTCTTGGTCGTCGAGTTTGAGAATGGCGGAGCCGGGGATGAGGGCGGCGGCGGGGGAGCCGGGGAGGACCTTGGCGAGGTAAGGGCCGTCGTCGCGCCAGCCGAGGGTGAGACCGAGGGAGCGGACGTGCGGATCGAGGTCGGGCTGATCTTTCATCATCGCCGCCATTTCAGGGTGGATGAAGGAAGAGTGCGGATCGAGGGAGGCGAGCATGCCTTCCAAGGCATGGTTGACGAGTCGCTCGTAGGCGAGCTTGTCGGCGTCCGGGTGGCGCTGGCGGACTTGTTCGAGGACTTGGACAAAGCGCTCGATCGCGGGGTAGGCGGCTTCCTCGGCGTCGGGGAGCGTTGCGGACTGAGCGAGGAGGGTCGCGGGAAGCAGTAGCAGGGTGAGCACTCGCATTGGGAGAATCTGGCCTGTGATCTCCCAAAGGTTAAACCAAAAAGTCAGGAGATGCTCAGCGGGAATTCGGGGCAGACTTGGGAAGTCGGGAGGGTGCCGGTTTCGGTGAAGAACGTCATTTGGCCATCCAGCGCGCAAATCCAGACTTCTTGAGCACCGGCTTCAAAGTAGAGCTGCTTTTTCTCTTCGATCTCGCTGGTGGTGTTCGAGGGCGAAAGGATTTCGACGCAGATTTCCGGGGCGCGGAGGAGGCAGGATTGGGACTTGGATTCGGACCACACGCTCAATGAGCACCACGTTACATCGGCAGCTTTGACGCCTTTGCTGGTGGAGATTGGACATTCGGAGATTACCTGACCGTTCGGAGCTGTTTGCCAAAGCAGATGGGAGATTTTTGCTTGTTTGCCGCCATGGCTCGGAGCTGGTGGAGGTGACATGATGATTTGGCCGTGTTCGTCGGTTTCGAAACGATACTCCATTTTTGCAAACTCCGTGTTGGCGACGATCTTGTCCCACACCGCTAGATTGAAGGCGGTGCGATCATCTCCCACAGCGGAGATCTCGGAGGCTTCGAGGACGGTGCTCATTTCGACTAGGCTAGCTGATTCAGAGAGCGTTTGCAACCTGCGAAGACGGAGCGGGACGCTCCTTGCACGGACTGGAGCGGGACGCTCCAGCCACGGTTCCACTACGCGGCGTCTTTGTCGCTGCGGCGTTTGCGGATGCCGGGGGGCTTGTCGCCTTTGACCACCTGACGGTTGATGGTGACGGCCTCGACGTCGTCGCGGGACGGGATGTCGTACATGATATCAAGCATCATGCGTTCGAAGATCGAGCGCAGGGCGCGGGCACCGGTCCCGCGCCGGACGGCCTCCTCGGCGAGGGCGCGCAGGGCGTCGCGGGTGACGCGGAGTTTCACGCCGTTGAGGGCGAGCTGCTTGCCGTATTGCTTGACGAGAGCGTTCTTTGGCTCGGTGAGGATGTTGACCAGTTCGTCTTCGGTGAGCTTGCGGAGCGAGGAAATGACGGGGAGGCGACCGATGAATTCGGGGATCAGGCCGAAGTGAAGGAGGTCTTCCGGTTGGACTTTTTCAAGGATGTCGCCGGTGGTGGCACTCCTGTCTTCTTCGATCTGATGGAAGCCGAGGGTGCTTGCTCCGAGTCGCCGGTGGATGATGTCCTCGAGGCCGACGAATGCGCCGCCACAAACAAAGAGAATTTTCTCGGTGTTGATCTGGATGTATTCCTGCTGCGGGTGCTTGCGTCCGCCTTGCGGGGGAACGTTGCAGACGGTGCCTTCAAGAATTTTGAGGAGGGCTTGCTGGACGCCTTCGCCGGAGACGTCGCGAGTGATCGAGACGTTGTCGGTCTTGCGGCCGATCTTGTCGATTTCGTCGACGTAGATGATGCCTTGTTCGGCGCGTTCGACATCGAAGTCGGAGGCTTGAAGGAGGCGCAGGATGATGTTTTCCACGTCTTCACCGACGTAGCCGGCTTCGGTGAGGGTGGTGGCATCGACGATGCAGAAGGGGACGTCGAGCAGGCGGGCAAGCGTGCGGGCGAGCAGGGTCTTTCCGGAGCCGGTGGGGCCGAGGAGCAGGACGTTGGATTTTTCGATTTCGACCTCGTCGAACTCGTCGGTGTCGAGCGGCGCGCTTTGGTTGAGGCGCTGGTAGTGATTGTAAACGGCGACGGAGAGGACTTTTTTGGCCTGTTCCTGGCCGATGACGAAGTCATCGAGTTTGGCGCGGAGTTCGGCGGGGGAAAGGAGCTTACGCTTCGATCCGCTGCGGCCAGCGCTCTTCGGCTTGCTGTCGGAGGTCGAAAGTTCCTTTTCGAGAATGTTCGAGCAGACGTCGACGCATTCGTTGCAAATGTAAACGCCGGGTCCGGCGATGAGTTTTTTCACTTCGGAGTGACTCTTTCCGCAGAAAGAGCACATCGTGAGATTGGAGGCGCGGGCCATCGTGTCAGTGGGTAGGGAACAGAAAAAAGGCGCCGGGGGAGTTTCCCCCCGACGCCTTGAGACTAACCTGAATCGGCTCAGGAGTCCGTATTATTTCCGTCATCTGCGTCAGCAGCGGCCTCCTTGACGGCATCCGGGAGCTCTTTTCGGCTCTCGAGGACCTTGTCTACAAGGCCATAGGCGACGGCCTCCTCGGCTGCCATGTAATTGTCCCGATCGGAGTCCCGTTCGATTTCCTCGACGGTTTTTCCTGAGTGTTTGGCAAGAATGCCGTTGAGGCGCTTCTTGAGGTTGAACATGAAGCCGATGGTCCGTTCGACGTCCGAGGCGGTGCCTTGGGCGCCACCGGAGACTTGGTGGATCATGACGTGGGAGTTCGGCAGGCAGAAGCGCTTGCCTTTGGTGCCAGCGGTGAGGAGGACTGAGCCCATCGAGGCGGCGATGCCGATGCAGTAGGTATTCACGTCGCAGGTGAGGAACTGCATGGTGTCATACATCGCGAGGCCGGCCGTGACGGAGCCGCCGGGGCTGTTGATGTAGATGTGGATGTCCTTTTTGTTGTCCTGCATCTGCAGGAAAAGCAGCTGGGCGATCACCGAGTTGGCGACGAAATCATCGATCGGCGTGCCGATGAAGATGATGCGGTCCTTCAGCAGTCGCGAATAGATGTCGAAGGCGCGTTCGCCGCGGCCATCTTGTTCGATGACGGTGGGAACGTAGTAATTGTTCGTCGGTCCGCCCGCGGTGGGGAGGGAAGTGGGGAAGTGGTTCATAGCTCAGTGGAATCGATTTCTTCGGGCTCGCCGGAGACTTCTTCCACCGTCGCGTGTTCAAGGATGAAGTCAATGGCCTTGCCGATCAGCATGGAATTCCGGATGCCGGGAATGCGGCCGTCCTTCTGGAGCTGCTTGATGAACTTCTTCGGGTTTTCCTTCCGCTGATTCGCGATGGTCGCGAGGTGTTGGACGAGTTCCTGGTCGGAAACCACGATGTGCTCCTTATGGGCGATTTCCTGAAGGATGAAGTTGGTCTTGAGGTTGGTGCGGGCCTGGAGACCGGCGGTGGCGAAAATCTCGGCCTGCTGGGCGGAGAGTTCTTCTTCGCTCATGCCGGACTGCGCGCCGCGTTGGACGAGGGTGTCGGCCTGGCTCTGGGTTTCCCGATGAAGGAGTGCCTCGGGGAGTTCGAAATCGACCTGGCTATTGAAGTGCTCGACGATCTGATTGACCTTGTAGTCATCGATCTTGCGCCGCTTTTCGTAGGTCATCTGCTGGGAGACGAGCGACTTGAGCTCTTCGAGGTTCTTTCCGCCGCTGAGTTTGGCGGCGAGTTCGTCGTCCAGTTCAGGGAGCACGGCTTTCTTGAGTTCTTTCACGGTGACGGCGAAGACGAGATCCTTGCTGCGGAGCTCGGCGACGGGAAAGTCCTCGGGGACGGTCACGGTGATCTCCTTCTCATCTCCTGGATTGGCGCCGATGAGTTGCTCGGTAAATCCGGGGAGGAAAGCCTGCTCGTCGATCTTCATCCAGAAGCCTTTGCGGCTGGAAAGGTAGCCGACGGACTTGCCGATGGCTTCTTCAAGCGGTTGGCCGTCAAGCGTCGAACTGTAGTCGAGCACGGCGAGGTCACCGGTCTCGGCGGCGCGGCCTTCGATGTCTTCGTATTCGGCGAAACGCTCGCGGAGGGACTCGAGGTTCTGGTTGATTTCCTCATCGGTGATCTCGGCGGATGGCTCTTTGACGGGCACGCCCTTGTATTCCGGGAGCTCGATTTCCGGAGCGAGGGTGAGGGTTGAGTGGAAGCTGATCGTGCCGTCGGGGTTTTCAGAAAAATCGGCGGGGTTGCCGAAACTCAGCACCTTCAGGGCCTCCTTTTTCAGGGCTTCATCAAAAGCTTTGCGCACCAGCCGTTCCTGAAGTTCTTCGGAGATGGAGTTCTTGAAACGGGCTTCGATGACCTTGCGTGGAGCCTTCCCAGGGCGGAATCCTTGGATTTTGGCCTGCGATGCATAGGCGCTGAGAATACGCTCGCGCTCTGATTTGACGGCGTCTGAAGGGACTTCGACACGAAGGTTGGCGGTACAGTTCGGCTGCTTGTCGACGGTGATGTTCATGATGGAAATCGGGTATCCGGCAGGCTCGCTGCCGGGCCGGGAGCGGGAAACTAAGGAGGACCGGGTCATCTTGTCAAAGCGAAGGTGCGCTCGTTAGGTGGACATGGTCCTTGACGGGGGAGGCGGTTGGCGGGTTTTATCCCGCCAGTCGCAAATTCACATGGATCTTTCATCCTTTTCTGGTTTTAGGGGCGCGTCCCGTCGGGCGTGCCAGGTGGTTCTCGCGGCGCTGGTAGTCTTCGGCTTCTCGACGACCTCTGTCAGCGCGCAGGATTTCGAGGGCAAGAACGTCTCTTCTGTCGATTTCCGCTACGAGGGAGATCCGACTGTGGATGAGGCTCGCTTGCGCAACTTTATCCAGCTTTCTGCCGGCTCGCCTTATCGGACCGACAAGATTGATAACGACATCAAGGAGCTCTATGCTTCCGGCCTCGTCAATGACGTGCGGGTGCTGGCTGAGCCGATCGGTGAGGACGTGCGGGTGATCTATTCCGTGACGACGCGTCCGAGTTTCATCGCCGTTGGCTTCGTGGGAAACACCGCATTCAAGGACACCAAGCTCGCCAAGGAATCCAAACTCAAGGCCGGTGGTGCCCTCAGTGATGAGATGATCATCACCGCCAGACAGAACATTGAGAAACTCTACACCGATTCCGGATACCCCGATGTGACGATCACCCACCGATTTCAGGATTCGGAAACGGGCCGGGGGGCCGACCTCATTTTCGTCATCGACGAAGGGGGCAAGAATGAGATCCGCGACATTCGCTTTGAAGGAAACAATACCTTCGATCGCCGCACACTCCTTCGGCAGATGAGCGTGAAGGAAAAAGGTCTCTGGTCGATCTTCACCAAGTCTGGCCGTTTCGAAGTGAGTCAGCTTGATGACGATTTGGAGTCTGTCTTGGACTTCTACCGGACCAAAGGATACCTGCGCGCAAGCAGCCCCGGCGTCCGCCGCGAACCTGTCGGTGACGGTCGTGTGGATCTGGTGATCCCGATCAATGAAGGGGAGAAGTACACGGTGAAGGGACTGGGCTTCGGCAAAATGACGGTCTTCAAGCCGGAGGAACTCTATCCTGTTCTGACCCTGAATGACGGCGATGCCTACAATTCCAAGAAGATGAGGGCCGACATGACGACGGTCCGGAGTTACTACGGTTCTCGTGGTTATGCCGATGCCACCGTGACTCCTGACATCCGCGACGCCGGACCAAATCAGGTTTCCGTGGTTTACCGGATTACCGAAGGCTCGCGCTACCGCGTGGGCGAGGTGAACATCGAAGGCAACACCAAGACTCAGGACCGCGTGATCCGCCGCGAGGTTCCTCTCAAGCCGGGTGACTATTTCAACTCGGTGGAAACCGAAACGACCAAGGCCCGTCTTGATGGTCTCCAGTATTTCGACAGCGTGCAGGTGAATTCCTCGTCGAGCGCTCGTGGTGGAAACTATCGGGATGTGGACATCCTCGTCGATGAGCGCCGCACGGGTTCGATCAGTGGCGGTGTGGGTTTCAGTTCGATCGACTCCATTGTTGGCTTTGTCCGCCTTGAGCAAACGAACTTCGACATCATGAATCCATGGTCGTTCACCGGGGGGGGACAGCGTTTCAGCGCCGACCTGCGCGTTGGTTCCGAGCGCATCGATGCCGGGATCTCGCTGGTCGAGCCGTGGTTCATGGGGCAGCAGCTCGCGCTTGGTGGTGAACTCTTCTACCGCGATTCCCAGTATTTCTCGGATTACTACGAGCAGACGAATGCCGGCGGTGCGATCTCGCTGCGCAAGCCGCTGACCGAAAATACCTACATCAGGGGCGAGTATCGCCTCGAGCAGGTCAGCATCGATCTGGAAAATGCGGTTTATGCTCTCTCTGCCGCGTCTGTGGCTGGGGGAGGGCCGCCATCGCTGCTCATTCCTGAAGCGGGTGACTACATTCGTTCGGCGATAAGTGCCAACTGGGTTTACGATACGCGCAACTCGGTGGTCGAGACCCGTGAAGGTTCGAAGATCGATATCGGCGTCACCCTTGCCGGCACCTTCCTCGGTGGCGATGTGGATACCTACGGCCTGACCATGCAGGGCTCGCACTACTGGAATTTCAAGTGGGATTCGATCCTCTCAATCAAAGGAGAACTCGCCTTTGTGGATGCAACCAGTGGCACGGTGCCGATTTTCGACACGCTTTACCTTGGTGGCCCTCAGACATTGAGAGGTTATGAATTCCGCGATGTCGGCCCACGTGATCCGGTGACTCAAGAAGTGGTCGGAGGGCAGTCGCTCGGTTTCCTCTCGCTGGAATACACGGTGCCGGTGGTCGACAACGTTCGTCTTGCGGCGTTCTACGACCTCGGTTTCGTCAACGCCAGTGCTTGGGATATGGGAGCGAGCGACCTCTACCACGATGTGGGGATCGGTGTCCGCCTGCGTCTCCCGATCAGCCCGGTTCCAATCGCGCTTGATTACGCGATCCCCATCAATAGCCCGGATCCGATTGCGGACCAGGGCGGCCAGTTCAACTTCTCGCTGAACTACGAATACTGATTCGGATTCGGAAGGATCTTGAAGAGGGGCACGGTTTGACCGCTGCCCCTCTTTTCGTTGGTCGGTTCAGGCCCAGCCCACGAAGGAGGCCAGTCCGACTGGATTTCCGTTTGAGTCGATGACTTGAAACTCGGTTTGCTCGAATCCCTGCTTCTTCAGGTACCCAAGCGCAGCACCTGGCGAGTCATCTTGAGTGGGGAGTTCGCAACTCGTGAGCTGTCCAACTTCTTGGGTGGCGATGGCGAGTCGATCACCCTCACCGACCGCCCCTTGAATCGTGAATGCCGCGAGCCTCCGATTGAGCTTACCCGCGGTTTTGAGGCGCGAGAGCACCTCCTGGCCGATGTAGCAGCCCTTGCGATAGGAAATGGACGTCTGATCGAGACCCGCTTCTGGGGGAAGCAGGCCTTCGTTGAGCTCGTGACCCCAAGCGGGAATTCGTGCGGCGATGCGTCGTCGCTTGGCCTCAGCGTCATCGATCGAGTCGAGCTGGGGGAGCTTCGCAGGCTCCCACCAGCAATCAAAGCCATCGCCGAAGCATCCCGTTGAGCTTCTCACAAATGCGCAGTCGTCGTGGGCTTGAGACGCGTGAACCAAGGCCCACTGATCGCTCAGCTCGTGGACTTCGACATCATCGGCAATCAGGTAGCGCTCCAGCCGGTCACGCAGGCCCTCACTTTGATCCGCCGGGCAGGTGACCCAAAGGGACGCTTCATCCGGCCCCGCAAAGACTTTGATGAAATATTGAAGGCGGCCTTTGGCGTTCGTGACACAGGCCGGCAGTGCTCGGTGGGAAAGACCGGAAACATCCTGAGTGATCTGACCATTCAGAAAACGGATGGCATCCGGCCCCGTGAACGAGAGGATGCAGGGGCGCTCGGCGGGGAGATTCAGACGTTCGCTCATGAATGGAGATAAGGGGCCGCGAGGGATGAGTAATCCTGATCAGCGAGCCCGGATTTGCAAAGCTCAGCCATGCGCTTGGATACGGCTTGGATCGCCGGTGTTTCGAGCCCTTCGGCAAGTTCGAGAACGTAGCGACTATCCTTCAGCATATTATCGAGCGAGAAATGCGCTTCGAAATCCCCGCTCGCCATGGTGGGGAGTTTGAGGGCGGCGAGCGGCGAACCGCAGGCATTTCCGGCGACGGCGGCGGTGAAGGTCTCCGGCTCGATGCCGTGACGCATCGCGGTGGCAAGGCCTTCTGAAAGAGCTTGGACGGTGCAGGCGGAAACCAGGTTCGTGACCAGCTTGATAATTGTCGCCCGTCCGGCTTCCCCACAGGGAATCACGGATTTCCCCGTTTCGAGGAGGAAAGGAGTCATCTGTTCCACAAGCAAAGGAGCACCCGCCGCGTAGTAAACAAGCTGAGCTCCGTCCGCCGCATCCCGGCTTCCGGTGAAGGGGGCATCGAGGAAGCTCCAGCCACGCTTGGCACACTCCTCGGCAAGCCAGTAGGTGGTCGCCAGATCCACCGTCGAATGGTTGATCACGACTGCTTTCCCTGCAACCGTTTCGAACACTCGGCCAGCGACCTCACGCACCGCTGGGCCATCTTTGAGATAAAGGGCGATCAGTTCCGCCTCCTCAACCGCCCGCGCGAGATCATGGATCTCACCCTCGATGCCCTTCGGGCTCCGGTTCCAGCAGCGGAGCTGATGGTCCGGGTTCTTGCGCAGATGGGCGGCGGCACGAGAACCGATGATGCCCAGACCTAAAACAGCGATTCTCATGGCTTCGCGCGCATCAAGGAGAGTTCGACCAGCCTCGTCGCTTGCTTGCGGATTTCAGCGACCTTTTCAGGAGTCGGCTCAGTGCCTTCCTCGATCAGCATTTCGATCCGCATGCCGGAAAGGACCGTCTGCATCTCGATGTAGTTCTCGCGTTCGGCAATCCGCGGCTCAAGCGAGCCAATGATGGAGGAGTAGTAATCTGCAATGTCCTCGCGCATGATCTGTCGAGCGCGCTCGGGGCTGAATTGCTTGTCGACCGCCCCGGATGCCACTTCCAGAGCGCGGATCCAGCCGCCGATCGAAATGAGGTGGGCCAAGTCGGCATCGCGTAGCGTGACCAACTCGAGTTCGACGTCCTTCTGGGTCGCGGAGAGTTCCTTTTTCAGCTGCTCGACATCGCCCTTCTTGGCGCTGTCGAGGAGGCTTGCGGCGTGGCGGGTAATTCGGTCGCCAGCGCCAAGAGACTTGGCGTAGCGGGTCAGCTGGCCGGCGAGTTCCTCGACTTTGCCCAGCTCTCCGACCTGAACAACCAAGAAGCCGTCGGCGATGAGGAAGCCAAGTTCGATCGCGAGGTCGGCCCGGTCGAGCGGCATTCTTTCAGGGGCTTCACGGGGATAGTCCGCCAAAGGGAGGGGAGCCAGGGATTTGAGAGAGTCGAAGATCCGGGCAATCGATGGAGCAGTAAACTCGTTGATGGCCAGCTCCTCGCGCACATGATCATCCTCCAGAAGGTCCGCCGGGATCGGCGGAGCACCGGGTGTTTGAGCAGCTTGTTCGGGGCTCGCCTGAGGCTGCTCTTCGGCAGCGACAAACGTCAGCGAGACAGCGAGCAGGCTTGAAAGCAATCGTTGGACAGTCAACACGCCGACAATCTTGCACTAACTTGCCCCTAGGGCAATGGGAATGAGGTGCTTGTCGTGGCAACGAGTCAATACCATCAGGCTTAGGGCTTGACTCAGCGTGCGAGACGTGATGGCCTCCGGGGCCCCGGAATGGCTTGTTCAGCCACTGCTACGATCATCCGGAATCTTTGGGCAGGGGCTAGGCAAGGGGCTGGCTTCTCCCCGTCCGCCGCAATCTCCCCCCAACGTCAATTTCGCCAACAATTATGGAACTTTGGACCTCACCACTCTGGTATGTCTCGTACATCCTCGTCCTCATCGGCCTCTCCGGCTACGGACTGCACCGACTGACGATTGTTTACCTCTATCTCAAGCACTCACGCAAAATGCCGGTGCCGCTGAAAAAGTTCGATGAGCTGCCACTGGTCACCATCCAGTTGCCTGTTTTCAATGAGCTTCACGTCGTCGACCGCCTTTTGGACTCGGTCGCGAAACTCGACTACCCCAAGGACAAGCTTCAAATTCAGATGCTTGATGACTCGACGGATGAGACGACCGAGATCTGCCGGGCAGGAGTCGAGCGCCTGAAAGCCCAAGGATTTGATGCGGAACTCATTCACCGCACCGACCGCACCGGCTACAAGGCGGGTGCGCTTGAGCACGGTACTGAATTTGCCAAAGGGGAGTATCTCTTCATTCTCGATGCGGACTTCGTGCCGAATCCAGACGTGCTCCAGAAGACGATTCACTATTTCTCCGATGACAAGATCGGCATGATCCAGACGCGTTGGGGGCACCTCAACCGCACCTTCAACGTCCTGACACGGGTGCAGGCCATGTTTCTCGATGGTCACCTTGAACTCGAGCAGACCGCGCGAAATCGCAGTGGTCGCTTCTTCACTTTCAACGGCACCGCAGGCATCTGGCGGAAGTCCTGCATCGCCGATGCCGGCGGCTGGGAACACGACACGCTCACCGAGGATATGGACCTGAGCTACCGCGCCCAGTTGAAGGGCTGGCGTTTCATTTTCCTCAAGGAAGTCGAAACTCCCGCCGAACTGCCGGTCGACATGGATGGCTTCAAAAGCCAGCAGCACCGCTGGACAAAGGGGTCGATCCAAGTCTGCAAAAAAGTGCTTCCTGCCATCTGGAAGAGCAAAGCTCCCTTCTATGTGAAAATGGAGGCCACCGCCCACCTGACTTCGAACTTCGCTTACCTGATGCTCATCTGCCTGTGCTTCCTGATTTACCCGAATCAGCACGCGGCTCCGGATTTCGGTGGGTGGACCTACTACATCATCAACGTGCCGATCTTCTTTTTTGCCTCGGTTTCGGTCATTTTGTTCTACCTGACCTCGCAAAAGGCGCTTCGCCCAAAGACCTGGTGGAAGGAAATTCCGTATCTGCCGTTGCTACTCGCGCTTGGAATCGGCATGTCGATCAACAACGCCAAAGCCGTGCTCGAAGCGGTCTTCAATCACGAGTCGGGTTTTGTGCGGACGCCAAAGTATGGCATTGAGCAAAAGAAGAAGAGCGACTGGAAAAAGAGCAGCTACAAGGCGATGAAGACGCTCACTCCCGTCGTCGAATTGCTCTTCGGCTTCTTCTTCCTGTTCGTGGTCGTTGAGGCCGCGCTGAATCAACGTTGGGCATCCGCAATTCTTCTGCTTCCATTCCCCGTCGGATTCTTTTATACCTCGGTTGCTTCTTTGCTGAGAATGCTGCCGTCAAGCGGCTCCGCGGAGGAAGCGATTGACCCACCCACCCAAGATCCCTGAACCAATCATGAAACATCGGATGATTCGCTTGGCGCTTGCCGCTCTTTTCATCATCCCCGCTGGGCTCAGCTTGAGCAGTTGCAGCACCGGTAAGGACGACCGCAACAAGATGCTCATCAGCGTGCGTGACCAGCGCATGTTGCTGGTCAGAGATGGGAAACCCGTGAAGTCCTACACCGTTTCGACCTCGAAGTTCGGTTTGGGCTCCCGCACGGGCAGCAACCAGACCCCATTGGGCAAAATGGAAGTGGCTCGCAAGATTGGCGATGGATACCCAAAAGGCATGGTCTTCAAGAGCCGCCGACCCACGGGCGAAATCATCAAGCCGAACGCACCGGGCCGTGACCCGATCGTGGGACGGATCCTCTGGCTCACTGGCAAGCAGTCACACAACCGCAACACCTTCGGGCGGTGCATCTACATCCACGGTACCCCCGAAGAGTGGCGCCTTGGGACTCCCGCTTCCTATGGCTGCATCCGCATGAGCATGCACGACGTCACCGATCTCTACAGTCGCGTCGGCGAAGGCGCTGAAGTTCAGGTATTCCGAGGCTCGCTGATGGACACATCCGCTGGTCGGGAGTATGCGAAACTCCACTCCCGTACGGATTACGTCAGCTTCCGCTGAAAAAAGCCTGAATTCTGCGGTCAGACAAGCTTGACAGACCCGACCGAATCCCTAGATTTCCGCCCCCGCGCCGTTGTAGGCGTGATTTTCCAGACAATTTCCCACCATGGCCAACCATAAGTCAGCCCTCAAGAGAGTCCGTCAGACCAAGGTCCGCACCGAGCGGAACCGTCAGCGCAAGACCACCATCAAGACGCTTCGTAAAGAAACCCTTGGTGCCGTTGCGGCAGGCGACGTCAAGGCTGCCACTGAATCGCTTTCAAAGTTCTCTTCCGCGGTCGATAAGGCTGCCAAGAAGGGCCTCATCCACAAGAGCAAGGCTGCCAACCTCAAGAGCAAGGCCGCCAAGGCAATTGCAGGCGTTGCCTGAGCCGCTCAACGAAAAGTCAAATCTTTCGAAGCGGCCCCGGATTCCGGTGCCGCTTCTTTTTTGCCCATGCCGGACAAATCGCCCAAAGAATCCCGCCAAGCCACGGCGGCTCGGATCGCCTCGGCCCCTTTCGGTTACAAGGTCTGTGAAGGATGTGACTCGATCGTCGGCGGAGCCACGATGCTCTGCCCGAACTGCCACAGCTTCCGCTTCGATGATCGCCCGCAGCGGGTGATCGAGCAGGCGAACATCCTTGGTTCGCGCGATCAGACTTCGGTCACCAGCAGCGACCTCAGCTAATCCGCTGCCGAAAGCCGTAGATCAAGGCGGAACTCGCGTTCTTCGATGACCCGGATCCTCTCGAAGCCGGTCGCGGAGGGATTGAGGAGCAAGTTGTGTTCCTCTGGAATCAAAACGGAGGGCACCCGCATGGCCGGGCTTTGAGAGGTTTTGAGCCATTCCAAGCCAATCGACTGCGAGGACTTTCCGGCAGGATGGGCCGACCAGTCACGAGGGAGTGGAGGAGTGTCGGAAACGCATTCATGGTCGAGCTCCAGAGTGAGCAGCCGAAAATCGAGGGATCGGCTCCGACCGCTCAGGTGCACGAGCAGCTCCAGCACCGCCAAGGCCCGGCTTTCAGCCGCGTAAACGCAGCGCCAGCCAGGAGGGTTCCATCGGCCGCCGTAAAGACGTGCCCCTTCTCCAGAAAGGGCTGAGGCGGCGTAGGCGGGCCTGACAATTCGATAGCAGCGCATTTTTCAGGAAAAGACGCCGTGTTCGAGGCGGCCGAGCAGATACTCAACCTCGCGGGCACCGATTTCCGTATCTGCGAAGGAAAGCGGCGTTTCCCCGCCAAAAGCGACGGCAGGTGACTTGAGCCACTCCCGCGCCGACTCCTCCTCTTCCAGCACCTCGGTAGCCCGCCTCAGCAAGCGTGCAAAGCGGATCAATTTCTCACTTTCAGGGGCTTCAAGATGGCCTGCTTTTCTGCGGCGATGGAAGGTAGCCCGGGAAATCCCCAGCAGCGGCGCGAGTTCTTCATCGTTCACCTTGAGCCACTCGGCGAGAGCCTCAAATTCCGCCATTGGCAGACCCTTGCGGATCCGACGAATGACGGCGCTGGGATGGTCCTCGATGACCGCTTCTTCGCGGACGCCTGCGGCGGTTTCCCGGCAGCTTTCCCGGAGGTAGCGGACGTAGACGAGTGGCTCGTTGTATCTCATGTGAGATCAGATAGCACCTCACATGAGAATTCGCAAGTTTTTTTACCGGAAGCTGACGCTCAAGCTCTTGCTCAGTTGGGTGAGGATCGCTTGGTGGGCGGCATCGACTTCCTCGGTCTTGAGGGTGCGTTCGGCTGAGCGATAGCTGATCCGGTAGGCGATCGATTTCCGCTCGGCAGCCAGTCTCTCGCCGCTGGGATCGCGGAAAAGGTCAAAGCACTCGAAGCCCGTGAGAAGCGGCTCCTTGCACTTGCCCAAGACTTTTTCGATTTCGGCATTGAGAAGCTCGCTGGGCGCTTCCATCGCGACGTCCCGCGTGGAACCCGGGAATTGCGGCAGGTCCGCGATGTCGCGGGAAACTGCGGAAAGTTTTCTCAGCTTGCTGAGCTCGAGCTCGGCGACGTAAACCGGATGAGTGGCATCGATCTGGCGCTGCCGCGATGGCTTGAGCATGGCAAAGGTCCCGACGTTCTGGCCGTCGGCCATAATGTCGCATCCGAGCGCAAAGCCTTGCTGCTCTTTGGGGGTGAATTGAAGGGTGCAGCAGGGCACCAGCGCTTGGACGACGGCCTTCAAATCATAGAGGTCGGCCGCACGCGCTTGGGCCGACCATCCGCTGGGCTGGGCGTTGCCGGAGAGCAGGATGCCGAGCGTCTCGCTTTCCAAGTCCTTGGCTTTGCCACCGCCGGCATGGCGGAAGACACGGCCCATCTCGAAAAGTCGGAGCGTCTCGGCACCTTGGCGGATGTTGCGCTCGGCGGAGGCGATCAGGCCGGGTGTCATGCTTGGCCTGAGCACAGCATGATCTTCGCTGAGTGGCAGACTGACGCGGATCGTGTCGCCATCCATCAATCGCTTGAGGGGAAGCACATCCCCGACCTGAGAATCCGAGATCAGCTTGATCGTTTGGCACTCGTGGAAACCAAGCCCGGCAAGGCGCTCGCGCAGCCGCATGTCAGCATCGTAGGCATGGTCGACGCTTGAGGCGGGAACGAAGCTGCCGCGAAGCCGCGATGGAATCGCATCGAGGCCTTTGACGCGGACGATTTCCTCGACCAAATCGATGTGCCGCTGGAGATCGGCCCGGAATGAGGGGACGTCCCAGGTTCCATCGGCCGATTTTCTCAGGCCCAGCCGCGTCAGGATCGAAGCCGCTTCATCGTGGGAAATGCTTGAGCCGGTGAGCTGGTCGAGGCGATCGAGGTCGAGCGCGACGGCCTGGGTGAGCACTGGCGCTTCACCCGCGGTCATGGTTTCTGCCTCGGCGGTGCCACCGGCGATTTCGAGAATCAACTTTACCGCAAGCGCCGATGCCTTGGCGACTCCTGACGGATCGACTCCGCGCTCGAAACGGTAGGAGGAATCCGACATCAAGGCGGTGCGACGCGAGGTGCGACGGATGCGTGAGGGCGTGAAATACGCCGACTCCAGGAGAATATCCGTCGTCGCCTCGGTGACGCCGCTAGCCGCACCACCCATCACGCCGCCGAGGGCGAGGGCGGCACCGGACTCATCGGAAATCACGCAGTCGTCAGCCGCGAGTTCGTAGGTCTCGCCATCGAGCGCGAGAAACTTTTCGCCTTCCGTCGCCGTGCGCACCACGATCGAACCCGCGACTTTCGAGGCATCGAAGGCGTGAAGCGGTTGGCCGATTTCGTGAAGTACGAAGTTGGTGATATCGACGATGTTGTTGATCGGGCGAAGGCCAATCGCTTCGAGCCGCTCCTTCAACCAAACGGGACTCTCGGCAACGTTGACGCCGCTGATTTTCACCGCCGTGTAGAGCGGGCAAACATCCGTGGCTTCGATTTTTACGCCGTCGCTCGTGGTGGCGCTGCGTGCCGGGATGTCCAAAGGCTTGAGCGGGACTTCGAGCAGCGTCGCCATTTCACGGGCCATGCCGTAGTGGCTGAGCAGGTCGGGGCGGTTCGGGGTGACCTCCACTTCAAGCAGCACATCGCTGTCGAAGAGCTCCTTCACCGGCTTTCCGATCTCGAAATCCTCCGGAAGAATCAGCAGTCCATCTTCCTCGTCGGTGAGACCGATTTCTGAAGCCGCCGCCAGCATGCCGCGGGATTCCACCCCGCGCATCTTGGCCTCCCCAATCACGAAGCCACCAAGGTCCGCACCGGGAAGACAGCACGGGACTTTGTCGCCGACCTTGTAGTTCTTGGCCCCGCAGACGATCTGGCGGAGTTGCCCTTCGCCGGCATCAACTTGAGTGACTTTCAATTTGTCCGCATCCGGGTGCTGGACGGCTTCCATGATCTGGGCGACGACAATTTTGTCGGAAGGAACACCGGTGGTTTTGATGCCCTCCACTTCGACACCTGCGAAGGTGAGAAGCTTGTCGAGTTCTTCAGGCGACCTGCCTTTGAGGTCGACGTGGGTGCTGAGCCAATTGAGTGAAACGTTCATGCTCTATGAGATGGGAGATGGTCGCGTAAAAGGCTGCGCCTCACGCGATTTTTGAGTTGTGGGTGACAGAGGAGGGATGGGTGGAGGATGAGACAACTCACCCAAACTGCGAAAGGAAGCGGCGATCATTCTCGATCAGCAGGCGAATGTCCCGAATCCCCCAGCGAATCATCGCGAGGCGATCAAGCCCCATGCCGAAAGCAAATCCCGTGACCTTCTCAGGGCTGAAGGACTCGTCTTTCCGCGAGCCGTTGATTTGGTCGAACACCGCAGGATCGACCATGCCGCAGCCGGCGACTTCGATCCATTTTGGAGCCTGACCCTTGGCACGAAGCTTCACGTCGATCTCGAAGGAGGGCTCGGTGAAAGGGAAGAAGTGAGGCCGGAAACGGACTTCGGTTTCCGGGCCGAAGAGTTCGTGAAGGAAATACTCCAGCGTCCCCTTGAGGTCGCCGAGGGAAACGTCGGTATCGACGTAGAGCCCCTCGAGCTGGTTGAAGACGGAAAGGTGAGTGGCATCGATCTCATCGCGACGGTAGGCCGAACCCGGAGCGATGATGCGGACTGGCGGCGCTTGGCTTTCCATGCTGCGGACCTGGACGCTGGAAGTATGGGTTCTCAGCAGTTTCCCTGAATCGAAGTAAAACGTGTCCTTTTCGTTCCGGGCCGGGTGGTCTTCCGGGGTGTTGAGGGCATCGAAACAGTGAAACTCGTCCTCGATTTCCGGGCCGTCAGCGAGCGCGAAGCCCATCCGGCGGAGAATCGTGATCGCCTCGTGGCGGAGGTGCGTCAGCGGGTGAAGCGAGCCATGAGGCACGCTGCGGCCCGGCAGCGTGGGATCGATGCCTTTCAGCGCTTCGGCATCCTGCGCGTCCTGCAGCGTCGTCTTTTTGTGGTCGAGCGCCGCAGTGATCGCCTGACGGGCGGCATTGAGCAGTTGGCCGACGAGCGCCTTGTCCTCTTTTGGCACATCGCGCATGCCGGCGGAGACCTTGGTCAGCGTGCCTTGCTTGCCGAGAATGGCGACGCGGGCGTCCTCGATGGTGCGGGCGTCATGGGCGGCTTCGATCCGGGCGAGGGCCTCGGTTTGGATGGCTTCGATCTGGTCCTTCATGGGGCGGGTGCGGTAGTTGCCGACGGGCGGGGAGGGGATAGCGCTTGAACTGCGGCAGGTCAATGGGGAGCGAGGCTTTGTGCTGGGAAAGAAAGCCAGAGGCCTTGGTTTCCAGCCGCGCAGAGGCCAGAGGCCAGAGGCCAGAGACCAGAGACCAGAGACCAGAGACCAGAAAAGCTGAAAAGCTGAAAAGCTGAAAAAAGGCCCGCGATCCAGCATCCCGATCAACAGGGCCAAAGGCCTGCCCCATACCAGCCTAGGCTGAAGGCCTAGTTTCCAGCCGACCAGAGAACGGAGGGCTGAAAGCCTGACACATGCATCACAGACCGCTGTTCACCCTGCAACGCCGCCATTGCGATCAAACATCCTCTTCCAAATGGGTAAAGCAACAATCGCTTCAACTCTCTAACTTCGCTTGGCAACGAGGATACAGCGCCTTTTCGCTCAGCCTATCCCACCTGATGAAACTCACCGACTCCATCGACAGGCAGGAAGAGCATCACCGCCAAAGGACTTTTCAAGATGAATACCGCTCGCTGCTGAGAAAGCTCAAGATCCGCTTCGATAGAGTATCTATGGGACTGATCAATTCACCCCGCATTGGTCAGGCTTGCAGCCCTCACATTGAAAACCACCTGAAACCTGGGCCTTCAGCCCAGGCTCGTATGCATCAGGCCCTTGGCCCTCTGCCCTCTGCCCTCTGCCCTCTGCCCTCTGCCCTCTGCCCTCTGACCTCTGACCTCTGACCTCTGACCTCTGACCTCTGACCTCTGCCCCTAAGCGCCGCCTGCCATCCAGAACCCGGAACCCAGAAATCTCGTGAGATTACGGTTTTTAAGGGTCATTGCGTGAAGCGAAGCCTTTTACGCGGTCATTTCTCATCTTTCAGCTTCACCGCGTCCGTCCCGGCTCATCGCCACAAGATCTGTGTGGCTTGGCGAAGAGGCTGGAAGCCTCTGCCACGCAAAAACGCCGCTTGGCGTGAACCAAGCGGCGTTTTGAGATGTGGTCGCGAGGCTCGCTTAAGCAGCGGCTGCGCCTTTCTTCTGTTCGAGACCGGCCTTTGCTTGGGCGATGATCACCGAGAATGCGGCAGGATCCGTCACCGCGAGGTCGGCAAGGATCTTGCGGTCGGCTTCAATGCCGACAGCGTTGAGTCCTTCGATGAAGCGGGAATAGGTCAGGCCTTCGTGACGGGTCGCAGCGGAAATACGCTGGATCCAGAGACGACGGAATTGGCCCTTCCGCTTTTTGCGGTCACGGTATTCGTAGGTATGGGCCTTCCGAACCGCGTCCTTGGCGTAACGGAAGAGTTTCGAGCGGAATCCGCGGAAACCCTTCGCACGAAGGAGGACACGCTTGCGTCGGGCACGTGAAGCCGGGCTGTTGGTTGCGCGTGGCATTGTTTCTTTATGGGGTCAGACAGGCCGTTGGTTATTTCTTCCTTCCGTAGTCTCGCTTGTCTGGTTCGTGTCCGTAAGGACCAGGCTACGATGAAGGCCACCCGAGGTGCGGGTGGAAGCACGGGATATCGTCTCGATTCGTGATTTAGGCAAAAGGAAGGTTTTCCTTAACATTCTTGATGTCGGCATCGGAAACCAGCGCCACTCTCCCGAGATTGCGCTTACGCTTGCGGTTCTTGTTTTGCAACAAGTGACGCTTGCCTTGTTTCCGGCGCAGAACCTTCCCAGTACCTGTCACCTTGAATCGTTTGGCGACAGCCTTCCGGGTCTTTGCTTTTCCTGAGGTCCGAGCCATGGGGCGGCGAACCTAAGTGCCCGCTCCACCTTGGCAAGGGAAAAGTGAGGGATGTTTTGCGAAAAGATCTTGGGAGATGGGAGCTGGGAGATGGGAGATGGGAGATGGGAGATGGGAGATGGGAGATGGGAGATGGGAG
>CAZVMS010000057.1:0-3085 GCA_964628795.1 uncultured Haloferula sp.
ATCGCGCCGAAACGGCGCTCGTCGGGCTGTTGCGTCCACACCTGGCCAAGGAAGACGAGGCGCGGGCCTTGATCCGGGAACTCTTTGTCTCCGCCGCCGACATTGAACCCGCTGAGCGCGAAAACACGTTGACCATCCGCATCCATCGCATGGCCTGTCCAGCTCACGACAAGGCCATCGGCACCCTGCTCGCTGAACTAACCCAACTCAATTTCCTCCACCCAGAAACCCATGCGCGCCTGATTTACCAACTCGCCTGAAACGCCCAAAAAGTGCCAAATCATTTTCCACCGAGATCAGGAAGTCTGAGGTTGCGAAGGCGACGGTGTCCCGGGCGTGTCGAGTCCCCCGCAGGGCGGTGGCAAGATCGAGGACCCAGATGCCGTCGGCAGGCACGGTGAATTCCCATTCAATCCAACCACGGAAACTGTCGGCCACCATGCCGCCCGCCGTCGCTGTCCAGGAAAGGTTGGAATCCGTATGAGCAAGGATATCGACGGACGATACCGAGGTGGCCGAAGCGGTATCGCTCACAAGGACGTCGGTATCCGTATAGCGGACCTCAGCAAAATCACCGATTCCGTCTCCGTCCGTGTCGTTACTCGCAGGATTCGTGCCGAGGACGTATTCCTCGCGGTTGGAAAGTCCGTCGCCGTCGAAATCGCCGCGCTCGCCTTGACGGTGGATGTCAGCGAAGCCGTTGTCCGAGGGATTGAGCCCAAATTGCGTCTCCCATGCATCGGGGAGGAAATCATCGTCCGCATCCCCGGGCTCGGGACAATAGGACTCGATGCATCCGGGATTGAGTTCCTCCCGGTCGCGACCGGGTCTTGCCCAGGCGATGCGCAGATGCGAGCCGAGGAAGTAACCGGTGCCCTGCAGTGCTTCGATGTAATAGCGCTGCCCGGCTTCGAGATGAATGTCCTCCGACATCTGGGAAACGTAGTTGTCCCAGGGCGTCGGACTGTTTCTTTCCACTCCGTAGCCGGTGCCGATGTCCGGGTTGAGTTCCGCGATGAGGGTTTTGCGGTATTTCGAATTGTCCGGCGACAGGTAGAGCTCCGCGCCGACCCGACCGGTGACCCAGAAACGATAAGTGCCGGTCTCCGGAGGGATGATGTAGCCGCGGCTGCGAGTGAAGAAGCGGATGCCGTCGAAAACTCCCGGAGCCATGATACGACCGGGGCCGACTCCGCCGGCAGGCGAATAAAAGATCTCATCGGTGACGAGTTTCCGTGTGGAATAAACCTCGTCTCCGTCCCACCGTTCCTGCAGAAACTTCGACGGCAGCCTGTCGAGCACCCCCGGATTGCCCTTGTGGATCAGCTCGTCGATGTTGGTGAGCAAGTCCCCGTCGGCATCGGAAAACGCGCCTCGGTCAAGAAGCGCCACGGCTTCGAGTTCGAAGGACGAGCCAACGGAGTTGCCGGGATCAATCCGAACGCTCGTGATGGTCTTGCCGGCCCATTCGGGATGATCGCGCAGATCGAATCGAACGACCTGCCACTCCTTGCCCACAAATTCGCGGGTGGCAGTCCGGGCCTCGGAGAAGCCGCCCTCGGTGGTGGCCCAGTAGATCTTGATCGAAAGCGGGTCAGAGCAGCGGAACTGGAACATGACGCCACCGGGATCGGCAACCGAGAAGGTCGGACTCGCCAGCCAAGGATCGGTGCCGGATGAGTAACCCTTGAGCTTGCCATCGACGCGCCGGAAATACTGGACGCTTGAAGAAGACGCCGTCCACCCTTCGTGTCCCGATTCAAAGTCGAATTCCAGTGGAACCATGGAGGTATCCGACGAAGTAAAGCGATCCAGGAAAGCGACGTAGTCGATCGCGAAGTCCACTCCAGCGGCACCCGGATCGAGACGGATCCTCTCGATGGTCTTCCCGCTCCACTCTGGGTGGGTGCGCAAATCGAAGCGGACAGTGGTCCACTGCTGCCCCGGCACCGTGCGGGTCTCGCTGCGGACCTGACTAAACCCGCCATCCTCGTTTTCCCAGTAGAGCTGGAGAGGACCTTCCTGCGACAGCCAGATCTTAACGGTCACCCCCGAAACGTCCTGAAGCGCCAGTTGCCGTCCCGAACCATCGAGAACATACGGATCGTTTCCCGTCGCGGTGCCACGGAGGCAGCCGTTGAGGGCCCGCAGCTCAGCGATGTCCTTGCTGAGCGTCCAAGCGTCCTGACTCGTCTCGAAATCCCACAGCACCCGCGCCCCTTCCTTTGCCACAATGCTTTCCGGCAATCGAGCCGCATCCGAGTGCGATGTGCCGCATAGCCAAGCCAGACAGATCGAGAAAATACCCGAAACGGCGGAGCGGACATGGATGGGTTGGAGGATCATGGGATTGGGGATGTGCGTGGGGAGATGAGGCGAAGCGGGCAACGGAGAGGGATGGCTCATGGGTAGCGAAGATCAGAATCAAGGCCGTCGGACTTCATCCAGAGGATCCGGGCAAGATCCGGCACAGGGCGGCGGGGCGGCGGGGCGGCGGGCGCCACCGGCGAGCCAAGGCCAAGGCATGACAAAGCAGCGACGGGGGCCGCCTGAAACCGCACATCTGGGAAAACAACGTGGCCCGCCGCCAACACGACAGCGTGGAACACCCACCGTCCTCTAACAGCCGGAACGCCGGAACGCCGGAACGCCGGAACGCCGTGATCAAATTACGCCTCAGTTCCAATCTGATACATAACTCAATCCTCAACATGCCAGATGCGACAAGCTCAAAAAGCGTCTTCATCGATCTTTTTTGGATTCACCCAACTTTCATTCAGAAAATGCATATCACCAGCAGCTGGCCCACAGGAAAGGCACCAACTGCCAATGAGTTCATCCATCGCTCACCGGAGCGCAGTCTCCGCTTGGCATCGGCCCATCCGCCGCCGGAGTCTCGTCACATGCCAGGAAAACCCGGACTTCCCAACCTCAGCGCCATGCGCGGACGCCGCAAGGGCGGTGCACCCATACCGCAAGCACCCCCACCTCAAGGCATCGCCGCGCACGCCGACGCCTTCCTCTCAAACCTCACCGTGCGAGCCTACTCACAACCCACCATCGACGCCCACCGCTGGGCGCTTCG
>CAZVMS010000058.1:0-16679 GCA_964628795.1 uncultured Haloferula sp.
GAGTGATATTAAGTTGTTGAATTACAACATGTTGCGTCACGCCTTTTCAAGGTATTTATTTTATTTTCAATGAATGATTCATACGCAGGCTGGGACGTGTTTTCGGCCGGTCAGCGGCTTTTCGAATAGGGTCTGGCTAGGAAAGCCTTCCGGTGACAGGCTCGCGGACCTTTTGATTTTCGTTCCCTCCTTCAACGAGGATGGAGCCCCTCACCTCGACGTGATCGTGTCTGAAGCAAAGTATGTTAAGGGAGCGGGAGTTACCGAGGATAGAAAGACCTCGGCGAAACAGCTCCGCGATACCCTACAACAGATCGCACGCGCCCTTTCTGCCGAAAATCCTCCACTCGACCAAGGACTGTGGCTGGCCAGAATCTCAGACATGATTCTCTCCCGACTGACCAACACCGGAGGCCAAGATCGCTTTTCACCCGAGAGCTGGAGAAAATTCATAAGAAATCGCGAATGTTCATTCTCAGTGTGGGGATACTCCCACGTATTCGTTTACGATGGCGATTCATCGACGGCTACTTCTGGTGTTGAGATTCCCGATTGCAAGCATGTGATCGCTCAACAGGAGACTTTCAACGCACAGGAGACCATGGAACTCTTCTCCTATTTCAAAGACGGCAAGTCTGAGGAGGTGACGAAGCTAAGACTCAGAAAGGGCCACACAGGTTTTGGCAAAGCGCCTATACTCATTCTAAAGCCCGAGGAAATCGAAGCTCCAGCCCCTATTTCAGATCAGGATGACGACAACGATGATGGAGCAGGACCAGTGACGCCGTCGGAATCAGGACCAACTGCTGGCGGTGGGAGTTCTGTTCCTGAAATAGAGAAAGTCATCGAATCCCCCAAAGACGGAGACTCGGATACGAATGAAATCTCACCTGCCCCTTCCCTGAGTGAGCCAAACGACGACCCCGTCAACGCCTCTCTACTTGATGGAACACCGCTTGAGATTCTCGAAGCTCGTTCGAAAACCTTCTCCGGCGAATCAATTAAGGATGACGAATGGCTACAGAGTGCTGTCGACGCCCTAAAAATGGCCCTGCGTGACAAGGGAATGTCCTCTAAACTTGTCGAAACCAGGCCACCTGTGCTGACTCCCAATGCGGCCATCATTTCTTTTGAAGGAGGGCCAGACCTCACCGTCAAAAAGGTGGAAAAGGAATCATCGGAATTCCTTACGACCTACGGCATTGAAATACTAAGAATCATTCCCGGACCAGGAATGATCTCAATAATGGTCACGAGACCGACAAGAAAGATCCTTCATACCTCACGGGTCTTGACCGAGTTCCTTCAATCCTCCGCCTACAAAGAAGATTCTGAAGCAGTCCTTATTGGCGTGAGAGAAGAAGACGGATTGCCGCAGCTATTGAATCCGTTCGACGATCCGCACACCCTTGTTTCCGGGAAAACAGGATCAGGAAAGTCAGTTCTACTTCAGACGATGATTCTCTATATTGGAGTCACCCGCTCCCCTTCACAAACGCACGTCTACCTTGTAGATGGCAAAGGAACCGATTTTGTTAAGCTACGGGACCTGCCTCATTTGAAGAGCGGTAGTGGCCACATCATTACGAAAAAGGAAGAGTCGGTGGCGATCCTTGAGGGCCAAGAGAACGAGATGGAAAAGAGGTATGAACAATTCGCGGAATCAGGTGCCGCCGATATTCGCTCGTATCGAAAGGCTACTGGTATCCAGATGCCGACCATTTTCTACATTCAGGATGAATTCGCATCATGGATGCAGGATTCTGAATATGCCGAGGCTATTACCCAGCACGTAAATAACCTGAGCATCAAAAGTCGTGCCGCTGGAATTTTCCTGATCTTTGGCCTCCAAAGGCCAGACAACACCGTAATGCCAATGCAGCTCCGCTCAAACCTTGGAAATCGCCTTACTCTTCAGGTCGCAGATCGAGGAACAGCGGAAATCGCAACCGGAGACAAAAATTCAGGTGCCGAACGCCTACTTGGCAAAGGGCACATGCTTGCCAAGCTCGAAGGCAACGTCATTCCAATCCAGGTGCCGCTCACAGATATCGCTCTCGACCTCGAACCGTTGGTCAGGAGCTTGGTCAAACAATATGGCGAATGATCTACCTCGATAACAACGCAACGACTAGAACTGCCCCGTCGGTTGTCGCGGCAATGAATCCCTATTGGTCGGAGGCCTACTACAACCCCACTTCACTGGCTGCCCAGTTCGAGGGGATTCGGAAACCCCTAGACCTCGCCACTGAGCGACTGGCAACATTGCTGAACGCATCATCAGACGAGTTCACACTGACTTCCGGCGCAACCGAGTCAAACAACTGGGTGTTGCAATCCATCGCAGCCGAGCGCCTACGAACGACAGGAACTTGCCACATTCTAATCTCGGCAATCGAACATCCGTCGATCATCGAAACCGCTGAAGAACTTCAAACCCGGGATCCGCGAATCATGATCGAACATGTTCCCGTCCATTCCAGTGGGGTGATAGACCTAGAGGCACTGCGACAATCGATCCGCCCGGATACCGCGCTAGTCTCGATAATGCTGGCCAACAACGAAACGGGAGTAATTCAACCCATTCGGGAAGCGTCCCTGATCGTCAAGCAGGCTACTCCCGCGTGCCTCTTCCACACAGATGCGACCCAAGCAGTTGGAAAGGTTATCGTCGATCTTCAATACTTGGACAAAATTGACCTACTGTCTTTGTCTGCTCACAAGTTTCATGGCCCAAAGGGGATTGGCTCACTCTTCATCCGCCATGGGACGCATTTCGAAAGCTGGATGCACGGCGGTGGTCAACAAAGTGGAAGACGAGCCGGAACTGAGAATCCAGCACTCGCAGCAGGCTTCGCAAAGGCAATTGAACTCCTCGGCACGAAGGAAGAAATTGCCACGCGTGCCGAACGGATCTGCGCAATGCGTAATCGCTTGGAGCTTGAACTTGGGAGAATTCACCCGTGTGCTATCGTGCTCGGGAGAGACGTTCCACGCCTAGCAAACACATCTCTTCTGGTTTTTCCTAGGTTTGATGGAGAAATGCTCGTCCATCGACTACTCGGAGACGGTATAGTTGTTTCGACTGGCGCTGCTTGTTCAAATGGCAGTGATCGGCCGTCCCATGTTCTATTAAGTATGGGAATCGATTATACAATCGCAAGAGACGCGCTTCGTGTTTCACTGTCAGAATTTACAACAGATGAGGAAATTTCATCCGTTCTAAATTCTTTAGAAAGGGTTCATTGATAGGCTATGTTTAAACACAACCGGATATCCTCTCCAGAAGCCGGAGCGTGACGGCGATTCACTTTTCGGCTGGTTCGGCCTTTGGCCTCACCTTGGATGCGTCGTCGTTTCGCAAACAGAGATTCCCTGCCCCAAGAAAGGCAATCAGGCCTTCCTGCTTCTCGAGCGCTTCCGTCATGGAAAGTCGCTTTGTCTCCGTGGCCAATTTATCGCCCTCCCCCGGTGCCGAGGATATTCTCGAACCTGGCAAGGATTTCAGTGGCAGCAGTTTCCGCCTGCCGATTCATTCGCCAGACGACCGACTTCCGACCGGCGGCGTCGCCAAAGGGCTGCCTGAGGACGAGGTAAGGAGTGGCGACGAGTCGGAGGGCTTTGGCGGTCACAAGGAGTTTGCCGGAAAGTCGTAAGTCCCCTGGAAGAGCCATAGAGATCAACGCCTCATTTGAGGTATCACCCACCCGCACTGGAACATCAGTTTCCAAGCTTTGTTTCCTTAAGAACCTCCGTTTTGTCGAAGCGATAGCGGCCACCAATTAGGTGAGCAGGAATTCTTCGATCGGAGACCATTTGATCGAGTGTCCGTCGCCCACAACCAAGCCATTCTGCTGTCTCAGCGACGGTAAGAAGCCGGTCACCCTTAGAAATTGCTTCCGCGATAAGCCTAAGCTCCGAGGCATACTCAACTAAGCCAGCGTCTTCCAGCCTCACGGACATCCGAAGAATTTCAAACGAGATTGGACTCATGGCTTCCTGAAGACCTCTGATAAGTCGGAGAAAAGTTTGAAGAGCAGACCCAATGCGCCTCTTCACCATGGGAATCACAGCCGGCGGCACCTGTGACCACCAAGCCATTCATTTCCCATCTCACCGAGTCGTCCACCCCAATGATTGGGAAAGGTGCTGATAAATGACCCACCATCAATGTTCTATGCGTTTCCCCTTACAAATCGCCCAATCCGAACGCAGTTCGACACCCCAAGAACACTAGATGTGAACCTTCGAAATCGTAAATGCACGTGAGAACTCCCGTAAGTCACTAGCCAACCTTAAAATCCGACAGATCAACGGAGAAAATATATGGTTCAATACCCACAAGAATTGACCGAAGGCTACCTTCGATTGCCTGAGGTTCTAAAAGTCATCCCGGTCAGCCGGAGCACATGGTATCGTGGAGTCAAATCGGGGATCTATCCGGAGCCACTCAGAATCTCGACGAGATCTTCTGCGTGGAGAATCAACGAGATCCAAGACTGTATCAATCGCCTGAACGATCACTGATGCATCCCCGTGACAGGTAGCTTGCCCACGCCTCCATTAAGTCAACTCTTTTTGCGAAGAGATCTCCTCGCGCGTAAGCAGCCTCCGCCTTGTCTTTAATTTGATGAGCCAACGCATGCTCAATCACTTCACGGGGAAAGCGCGTCGATTCGCCAGCCCAATCGCGGAACGACGACCGAAAGCCGTGAACCGTACATGATGTCCGGATTCCCCGCAGCATTTGCAGCAACGCCATGTTGCTGAGTTCACCGCCCTTGGAATTAGCGAACACCACATCCTCCCCCGGAAAGCGGGGGAGCGCTTCCAACAACTTCTTGCCCTCCTTAGAGATCGGGACACGGTGTTCTCTCCCAGCCTTCATCCGCTCCGCCGGAATTGTCCAAACCCGGCGCTCCGCGTCGAACTCGGACCAACGGGCTCCGCGGACTTCTCCCGAACGACACGCCGTTAGGATGCAGAATTTTAGAGCTTCGGCGCTGATCCCGTTCCGCTTGCGAAGCTCGGCAAAGAAACCGGCACACTCCGTCCAAGGCAACGCGTCGAAGTGTCTGACTTTTGAGACCTTGTTCCGAGAAGGCAGCAACATAACCAGATTGCCCTTCCATCGCGCTGGATTCGCACCCTGCCGATAGCCGCGTACCGTCGCCCAATCGAGTATCGCCTCAATCCTCCCCCTGAGACGGCTCGCTGTCTCCGTCTTGGTCTCCCAGATCGGTTCGATAACTTTCAGGATATCCTGCAACCCGATCTCCCGGGTGGTCTTCGATCCAATCACCGGATACGCATACTTTTCGAGCGTCGCTCCCCATTGCTGGGAATGCTTCGCGTTCTTCCAGCCCCGTCGATGAGACTCGATGTATTTATCTGCCGCTACCTTGAAGGTGATCCGCGACTCCATATCAGATTTCAGTTTTTCCCTGGCTTCCCTCCGTTGCTCGATCGGGTCGACACCCTCCCTGATCAACGCTCTTTGAGCTGACGCGGAATCGCGCGCCTGTGCCAACGAAACTTCCGGATAGGGACCCAAACCCATGTCCCTCCTCTTCCCGTTCTTGTAGAATCGCAGGATCCAACTCTTGGAACTCTCCGCCCTCACCGAGATCGCCAAACCGGGCACCACTCCCACAAAGAACAATCCCGGGCTCTTCAATTTTTTGACTTCCAAGGAAGTCAGAATTCGAACTCGCCTACCCATCAACCCTCCCATCAGTTGAAATGAGATTTCATGATATCCCAAAAGATTTCTTGGTACAACTAATTTCACACAAGTCATTGTATTGCCTCATGAATGCGCCTTCTTGGAACTTTTTGAACTTCACGGATACTCGACATCCTCTCCGCCAGACACGCCTATTCCGAGCCGCACTCAGCACCATCGCCACACTCTACCCATCTATCTTACCATCACTCGAATTGCAGCCCGGCAATTCGACCAGATTCTCACACCACCCCGATGATCTGCACTAGATCAAAATAGCCGAGCAGAGTGCTTGCTGGGCAATCAAAGGATTGCCCCACAAAGAATTTTCAGCACCCATCAAAGCATTACCATCGCACAACACCTTATACCTGTTTTTGATTTTACCCAGCGTCTTACCCATAAATTATTACGAAAATGCAAATCATTTCAGTATGTTACATTAATCACGCAGTCGAGGATATCAGACAACAAATACAAGTTGCGTCTTCCCTATGCTCTCAACCTAAATTATATTTTTCTGGTTAAGTTTAATTAACTTTTAAAGAATGAACAATGGAGAAAAACATGGATCATGATGAAAAAAATCAATCACGCGAAGGGACACCTATTGACGAGTCGGAAACGGATCTCTGTAGAGCACTCTGGTTAGCAGTAGCAATCCAAGCAGTTATAGATGCCAGCAGTAAAAGCCGCAAGAAGTCAGCGATTAGAGAGAAGAGCAGCGCGCTCCAATGGCTCTCTGATAGCTCTGATGAAGAAAGCGATCTCGCCTGCGTTTGCGATCTTGCTGGAATTGACTATCGCGAACTACGGAAGCGCTTTAAGCGATCCCTTCGGGAGCCTGAGAATTCGATCGACTTTCGATGCTTGAAGAAAGCAGGTATCGGCAATCGAGGAATCGAATCGAGAAAACGCTATTTTGCGAGAGCCCGAAAGAACGCACGCCTCAGACAGGAGCGGGCTGCTACGCAAGACGAATCAGCCAAACAGACTCAAGCCTTTTTCGAACTACGAATTGAAGGAACCGGCTAAGATCAACCCGACTTTCGCTGTTCGCTGCCGAAATCGTCTCATTTTGCCGTTCCTGTAAGCGACTGATGATGTCGTAACCACAAAGCAAAGGGCGTGTCCGTATCAAACCCGACACGCCCTTCATTGTCACAAAAATCATCAAGAGCTACCGGTCATGCCTCCAGAAAACCCTATCCCCAGAGCCCGTAGCTCCCCAAATCCCACATTCACCGCCACATCGTACTGCGGCCAAAATCGTACGGCACCAATGGCAACAAAAGTCGATGACAGCGTGGAAATTAGACCAAAATCTGTACAGTCACAATTCGGAAAACCAGTACGACATCAATTTGGTGCGTAACAGCTTTGTAACTTTCGCCTTTTATGATTCAATCACTCCAGATGGACTGAGATCTTGGCCTACGCAATGACATTATTCCCCAACCACATTCACAGAAATCAGACAATGCCTCACATCAAGCACAATGCAATCGTTTTATTGACCCTACTCTCCGCAGTCAGTCTCTCACATGGCACCATTCTCTATCAAAACACCTTCGACGACGCATCATCATTGGACGACTTCACAGTCACCAATATCACCCAGGTGATTTCCGGAGAGCTGATTTTTCCTGCATCGCCAAGCGGCAGTATTGCTCTTGACCTTTCTACGATCCCGGGATTCGCCACGACACTCTCAGACAATATCGGGCCTATTAGTTTCGGCTTTAACACCTCCATCAAAAACTCCGATCAATTCAACGGAGGATTTGGCTTTCACCTAAGCAGCGGCGTCGAAGTTCCAATTCACCTCGGATTCTATGGATACTGCGTTCATGGCGGCGCAATGGTAGGAGATGCCACCGCTTTCTCCTACTCGAATGCCACCCAAGGAATCCACCACTCCCTTATTTTCGAGCAAAATGGAATTCCTGATTTACCAAGTCGTGGCACAGTTCGGCTCGACTATGACCCATCGACGAATCGTTGGGAAATGTTTCTACGGAGCGACACCATCTACCATGATCCACTTTCTCTCAATACCGCTGATTCTGTCGGAACCATCATAAACTCCGAGTTCACCGGAACTCCGCTCCCCTACCTAATACTGAGCCGCCAAATAACTGACACCACCTACTTCGACAACCTCGTCATTAGTGGAGTGCCCGAGCCATCAAGCTTCACTTTGCCTTGTTTTGCGCTCATGGCGTTTCTTGCGGTCCGACGCCGAGGCTAATCGGTTCTCCGTGAGAGAAGCTAATCCCTCAATCCCACATTCACCAGCACATCGTAATCCGGCAAAAATCCTACAACACCAAAGGGAAAAAGGTCGATGACAGCGTGGTAATCAGACCAAAAATCGCACCGTCACAATTCGGAAAACCAGTCCGATATCAATTTGGTGCGTAACACATGAACCATCGTGTGTATTGCCCACCAATTGCTTCAGCCTTAAAGCACTTGGAATCTTTTCTGTTGGTCGCTTACCAATTTGATGAGCCACACCACTCTCATTGGGACATCATTCTTCAAGCAGCGATAATGCCTCATAACCTACCACAATTACTTCACTCTCTGTCCAAATGACTTTCTCAACTAGGCCAACATCAGAATGCTTTGAGCTATGGACCTTCAACCCATTGCGCCAAAGCTCCAAATAACCAGACCCGTGCCCCCCGTCGCCAGGCACGGCGAACGAATCCGGGTCCATGGTGACTACCAATCTGAACAACTTGTCCGGTGAGTCAAAAACCATATACTCTTTGTATTCTTTTCGGCATCCTGACATAGAAAGCAATATCAGAGCCATTAAGGATTTGATCAACATATTATCGTTCAATAACAAAGGTTTCATTGTAGGTGTAGATATCACTGAAGCTCTCATAATCCTCACCTTTCCCGAAGATATTTTGATATGCTTTAAAATGACGATTAGAAACTTCATGCTCATTGGACGTCAGGAATAACTCGAACGCCCCCTCAAATGCCATTTCCCCAAAATCCCAGACACCTAATGTCTGATCATTTTCTTCGATAAACCGATAATCATCCTTCAAATAAATTCCGATTGACTGCACACACACATAATCCGCCTCAACCACCCCCTTCGCCACCACATACACTGCTGCTTTTCCAACCGCAAATCCAAAGTCATCCAGCTCCCCATAATGGTCGATTTTTACGTGCTGGTAGTGATATTTGTGATTTGAAGAAGCTTTGCCAATCGTATGATCAAAGCTTGAACCTGGGATTAGAAGTCCATGTCTACCTAGCTCAGCCAGTAAAGATTTTTTTGCCAATTTTGACTGTGATTCAAAATTCTTCAATTTATCCGCGGCCTCACTTGCACGATGAAATCCGAGGGCCCACTTCATGGTTAAAAGCCCGTCAACCGGTGATTTATCACCGGGCCTCCGTGAAAACCATTTCTCCATCGCGGCAGGGCCTACTTGAAGCCCCATGTTCCTCATTATTTGGGGTATCAATGGCAATTTAGCAGCAATTGCCCGAGTCCTCGGTGAATAAGTTCCGAGATAATCCCACCGATTCACCCCATTGTTGTTAACAAATCCATAAAGATTCACCCCGCCTTCTTCCCCGATCGGATCTCTTGATGGCCATCTTCCCGTCACCGGATCGTAAAACCTATATCCGTAATAGAGCAGACCCGAATCATACGCTTCCGCTTTCGTCGAAAAGCCCCATTTGAAGGCGTTCGCGGCTGATGTGACCGGGGTAGCACTGCCTCCTTTGCTCAGGATCTCATTCGTCCGCATCACCTGGCTCCCGAACAAATTGTAGTCGAAGCGCGAAACCAGCTCTCCTGTCGCATCGTCCGTTAGCGAAATGATGTTCCCGTTTCCGTCATAGGCCGGCAAAAGCACGGATGTTCCGCTACCCGACAGATGATCCACGGAAGCCACGAGGTTGCCGACGTTGCCGGAACCACCACCCCCGAGCCAATCAAGCCCCCACAGGTAGCTCTTCGAATGGGTGGCGTTGCCCACGTCCAAGCTGCTTGGAGCACTCGCCCCGCTTTCCTCGAACTCACCGAGCAGTGTCCAGCCACTCCACAGATAGTAGGTAATTGTTGTCGTGCCGTCTTTGGTCACCAGCGTGGCGATCCGTCTGGAGTCCGCGTCATAGCGGTGTTCTACCGAAATAACCGGCACTCCGGCAGTCACGGCCGCGGCAAGGGTGGTCATGGTGATCAGTCGGTTCTCAGCGTCCCAACCAAACTGCCAACGTCCGTCCGTTTTCAAGTTCCCATCTTCATCGTGAGTAGGCGCAACTGTCGCCGAGGCCAAATACAGGTTTCCGGTTGCAGTGCTTGTCCGGTCAACTCCACCTGGGCCACTGCCAAGGTCGAGCGAATCGATTACCACGGACTTCCAAACTGGAGAGCTGCTATTGTCGGCGCTCACAATTGCAGCAAACCAATCACCCTGCCGCAACGTTGCGACTGAATTCACCGTCACCGAGGACGATGAATCGGACTCGCTCAAGACGTCCAAGGTTCCGGGTGTGGTGATCTCCGAATACTGGTTCACCGCATTCGGAGTGTATCCCACAGCCCGCTCGGCAAAGCCTGGAGTCTCTTCTCGGCGGGCTTCCGTGCGGTTCCCAATTTCATCGAAAGCAAAGCCGAAGCTTAATCCGTGGAATGCGTCCCCACTCGGATGCCGTCTCGCTCCAGAGGTAACTTGCCCTTTCAAATCATACCCATACGTCCAATAGTCCCGATTAGGCAGTTCGGACTTCTTGATCCGACCAGTGGCATCTCTTTCGGTGTAGCTCCGCCCGGTCGTTGGACCACCGCTTCCGCTCACAGAAAGCAAGCTATTAAGAAGCCCACCGGTCCCGTAGGTAAAGGTCGTCGTCAAGCGCGGTGTCGTGCCATCCTTCGTGGTGATCGTCGAGAGCCCGCCGTGAACTGGATGAAATCCATAGGTCGTGTGGGTTTGCGCGGTTCCAGCGGAGATGGAAGCGGTTTCCAAAGAGCCCGTTGTCGCATGGTATCCATAGCTTACGGTCGATAGGCTCGCCGCATCCAGGGCCAAGGCCTGTCCAGTGAAGCGCCCAGTCCCGGCTTCTTCGCTCTCGGTAATGGTGATGCCATCGAACATACCACCAGTGTAGGTAATTTTCGTGGCTGAGGTATAATCATAGGTTCGCGTTCCTTCCTCGGACTGCGCAACGGTGAGCGGGCGTCCTGCCCGATCAAAGGTTCGTGCGACATCTGGGGTGCTGTCTGAATAATCCACGTCATCGATGCGAGCGAGTCCATTGTAACCATAAGTCGTCTTCAGTCCCGACCCGCGTTCCCAGATCCGTTCCTTGAGCAGGCCGCTATCGTAATACGTGTAATCCGTTCCCTTGGTATCCGCGTAAATCTTGTTCGTGAGCAGGCCGCTTGCAAAATCATAGATCCATTCCGTCACATCACCTGGATTGGCAAAAGCTGCGGGAAGTGTCGCTGAGTCCCCACCAGCGAAACTCCGATAGGTGTGTAACTTGGTCTGGTTCCCGTAAGCGTCATATTCGAGTTTTGTGGGATAAACTGAACTACCCCAGGTGTGAGTCAACCTACCTTCGCCATCATAGGCTTGGTGAGTTGTTGCGCCCTCCCCATCGGTGATCGTTTGGATCTGGCCGGCGTTCACGTGGCCGTCGGCATAGTAAGCGTATTCGGTCGTTCCAACATCGGTGGTGACCAACCACTGGCGTCCCCTCGTATCGTATTGGATGGTCGTCGTGCCGTTCTTGGGATGAATCATTTCCTCAAGCTCCCCCAAGGCATTGTAGGTTATGTACTGGATTGTGCCGCTGGCTCCGGGGATCGTTTTGCTGGTTGGGCGACCTGCCGTGTAGGACTCCACTGAGGTGCCGGAGAAAAGGCTACTTGTGCTTGTCCGTGTCGAGGTGGCCGCAGCGCGGTTTACCGAGTACTCCACCGTGACGGTATTGCCATCATCATCTTCGGTCTCACTTTGGGAATTTGAGCCGATTCCAAGACGCTGACGGCTCGTGTTGGTCTCAAATCCGGTAGTCGTGTCACTCGTCCAAGTTTTCCTAGTAGTCTCACGCCAATACTCACTAGCGATTTTGACGATGCGGGTCACAGACTCGCTAACCGTGTCCGTCGTCGCAAGGTCGAGCACATCAGCAGTGGCACCAAGGTCGTATCCGAAGCGGTAGGCTTCACCGGGGTCGTTGTATTCCGTGAGTTGCGGTGATACGCCGGGAGCGGTGGTCTTTGTCAGCCTTCCTGTGGCATCGTAGAATTGAGTCGTCGTCAGTGTGGCGCTATTCGGGCCTGAGCTTTCTGATACATGCGTGCGCCCAGATCCATCGGTGGTGCGTGCCGCCCAACGAGTGGAAGTTGCTTGGCCGTAATCAGTTCGTTCCTTGACTAACCCGCCTGTCTGAACCGAGTAGCTGTGAAATTCTGAATACCCGTTGCTGTGGACCATCGAGGCAATCGAGCCATCAACATTTTCCACAGTGGTGAGCGTGGCCAGGTCGGGATTGGTTTGCACCTTAGTGGTCCAACTCGAATAGGATGTGCCTGTTGTTCTGCCGAGTGAGTCCGTAGCACTCGTCGTGCGTCCGAGTAAGTCCCGGGTATTCGAGCTACTCTGTACACGAGTCAGGCCACCGCCTGCCACTGTAGTGGTGTTAGCAGTTGTTAGACCGCTGATGCTCGTCACGGAAGTAGTAGTGATTGCAGCCTGTCCGGCGATGGCTTGCCGCACGCTTGTGCGCGTCAAGCCATCCGAGCTCTCTGAATACTGGGTCGTGACGCCCATTGCATCCGTTTCGGTCCACGACAGATCAGCATTGTATACGGTTGAGTGGACCAGCGAATCATCCTTCCAAGTTTCGGTAATCCGGCCATCGCCATCCCGCACATATTTTGTCGTCGAGTAAGTCTCCCAAGCACCACCAACGAAGACCTGCTGGCGCTCGAAGACAATGCCATCCGGCCCTTCAATGCTCTCGGTTCGATCAGATAATCCATCGACGGCGGCGTGGGTGCCCCCTACTGTCGGATGGAGTCGCCCGGTCAGGTGCCGTATAAACGAGCCGCCCGACGTTTCCGCAAAGCTACTCGTTCCGGCATTCCATGTCCCGTATTCCGGCGTGATGCTCATCGAAGCCGTGCCACTATCCGAATAAGACAGGCTACCCTCAAAAAGGCCGCCGTAGGACTCGGACGAGAACGAATTGGTGATGATCGCTCCGCCATTGGCGGTCGTCTCAGTTTCTTTGCCAGGGAGGTTGAAGGCATCGCCGCTGTAGCTACTTCCGGTTTCCCACACACCGTCGAGCGTCACTCCACCCCACTGCATTTCCGTGGTCTCAGATACACTCATCGTTTCCCCCATGATCGATTCGGTGATCTTATCTCCAGCATAGATCCAGCCGCCGCCACCGTCGGACACCAACAATTTCTCAAATTTCGTGTAACGGCAGTTACCTACGTCTGCGGCAGCTACTGCTGTAGCACCTCCAACTCCCGACCATGGACGGAAGCTTTTTTCAGTTGCACCCGTGTGACCATTGGATTCGAATTTTTCCCAGCCACCGTCGTCGCGGACGACTGTCTTGGTTTGTCCTGTGCCGCCATATACGAGAACCGTCTTGCCTTCTTCGAAATTCAGCAAGCTTGCTGTACCTGCGGGGAAACGGCTCTGCCATGCAGAAGGAGCGTAGCCGGAGTTTTCGATAAAGTCCGTATCGTCGTAATAAGTGTAGTCCGTCTGGTGATGGAGCCCCTGTTCATCTCCTTCAATAAGTATCATCCTCCGCTCCAAAGGCATTCGATAGGACAGAGATTCCGCCGCAACGATCTGATGATTGTCGTCAACCACGAGTTCGATGACGTGCTGGTCGATGGAATCAAAAACTTCTCGAGTCCGGCTCAGTAACGCCGCCCCCGCCGAACTGTCCTGATAGATGGAAACCGTTCGGTCGCGGTTCCACTTTGCCCAGCTTCCGTTAGAAGCAGTTTGGTCAACCACCGTTTCCATTCCCTGGGTCACTTGACCATCAGGATCTTCAGCCCACCACGAACGAATTTTTTCATTCGAAGTGGTCCCAGCGATGTCATCGTAGCCTCTTAGTATCCAGACCTCCGCTGCACGGCCGGCAATTTGCTTGGTGACCTTCATACCCGCCCCGTTCGTGCTATCGTCCGCTAGACCTTCAAACTTCTGGGTCATCACCAACGTAAGACCGGTCACACTGGGCGGGGTGACTGCCGAATCGCGTTCAAACACCTTGATCTCAAACCCATCGGTGATCGTCGTCACATCCGCAATGTATTTGGAACTCCACGCATGAGTCAGGATGCCTGAACCTCCAGACCGGACTTCCCCGGAATCGCCATCCGCTACCAAGCGAAATTCCAGATTGTCTTGGGTAAGGGTCGCCGTGCCCCCCCCTACAGAGGGCTCCGCATAAACCAGCCGTCCGAGACTAATACCCGAATCGTCGATCCCCAATCCGATGCTGGCAGAAGCAGGAGTCGTCGATGTGGGCACGCCGTTTCCCGAGCCGCCGCCACTGCCGCCGCAACTGGAGCAAGACACTTCTGAGCCATTCATGTTCGGCTCACTACCTTTCGGATCAGACGAACTGGGATTGCCTCCTCCACCATTACAACCACCCTCTACCTTGCATTTATCAGCCGACTCAACTGGGATTACAGTACCAGGAAGGACAGTGAATCCTCCCACAAGATAAGGATCGTTGATATCATAAGGAAGCAGCACCAGCTCAATCCATTGGTGTTTGTTTACCGTCCCGGGCACAGAGACGTCGCTGGATACAAAATTCACCCCGCAACCAAAACAGCGAAGCGTGGCTTGAGGCGCCGCTAACAAGCCACTACCTTGGATTGGAGGAGTGGCAGGAAAATAATCCCAACCTTCAGCGCCCGACTGATAGGTTACCTCCAGAGGCTTATCCACTGCCACTTCGATTGGAATCGGAGATCGATTGGCGAATACTCGAGTTCCATTTACTGTCGCAATATCCGAGCGACCTCCCGTGAGTTCCACATTGATGGTGACTGTTTCGACTTCATCGACAGCCAGCAGGATTGATGCGCCGGAAACCCATGACAAGAGGACACCAAGCGGCACCAAATTTGATAAGTTCATGATACTAATTCAGAAAATGATGAGTGAGGGCTTCACCTCAGTTGTGAATGAACCACCAGCTTAAGATGGTTGGTTGGTGGAGCATCGTAGGAATTCGGGTCCGTCCCGCCCGCGAGTTCATCGGCGTTGGAAATTCCGTCACCGTCCGGATCATCTGTTCCGTCATATGCGGTTATTGCTCCAAAATGATAGATCTCCCAGCCGTCCGAAAGTCCATCGGGTTCACTATCGCCCCCATTGCTCGTTCCATCGAGCGGATCAGTCCCCAACTCTTCGATCTCGAACAAATTAGGAATGCCGTCTCCATCATAATCATCGTTCTCGGGATCGGTTGTTGGCTCATCCACGTAGGACAATCGGAAAAAGACCCTCGAATTCGTAGTCGTAAGCTCCAATGGCTTGTGGTTCTCCCCGTAAAACATCTCTGGGCAGTAGCTCCAGCTCGAAAGGTCTCCTGAGACTTGCACGAAATAGGTCCAGCCATATGCACCGTTCCAATCCAGCCGGTAGCTGGAACTGCCTAACGATTCAAATTGCGTTAGGGGCTCGTGAGTCGGTGAGGTGCCCGATGTCACCTCACATAGGGCGAAGACTGTAAGGCCCGCTATTGAGGCTGTGAACGGGAACTTCATCGTGTCGCTCCTTTCTCTGCACCTTCTGAATCATCGCGCTTGCCGCGCCAGAAGTGGATCTCCAAATCTTCCGGCTGCGGTGGGTTTGCCTCCAGTTCCGCTGCGCGTGCCTTGCGCATTTCCTCTCTTGCTGCCGCCGCTGTAACCAGGCGCTCCTTCTCGTTGGCGTATAGCCGATGCATGGTCGCGATCATCTCCTCCGCCTCTCTCGTGCCCTCTCCACTGCCAGAGATTGAATAGCCCGGGCCATCTGCGGGAATCTCTGGTGGTTTCGGCCAATCGGCCAACCCGTATCTCCTTTGATGCTCAGCCGTCGGCGCATTTCCAATTCCCATAAATAGATGGTAACTCATTTTCCCGACTTCAAACGACCCCAATCCACTGAAGTGGTTGAAGTCAATGTTCGACCAAGCTGTGCACATTTCGACAGTTTTCCCTCCCCCCGACATCCAAACCCTAAGGTGGCTTTTCTTACCGTCATAAACGGTGGCGGACAGGAAAACGAGCCGTTCGAATCGCCGAGATTCAATCCATGCGGCCCGTTTCTCATCCATCCATGCCTTGACCACCGGGTTGTCAAAATCCAGTGGCTCAGTGGCTTTCGGCTTTGGTAGTGGTGGCAGGTTTGGATCAGTGACCCTGTGGAAGGTTATTTTTCTATCAGGCAACTGCCGCACCATCGTGTCCTCAACGTGCAAATATGGAGTAACTGGATCAGGCGCGGGTTTAGGAGCTTCAAGTGGAGGCTCACCGGGAAGCCGACTCGTAATCCGCGGTTCGTCACCCGCAACCAGATCGTTTTCTTCAGCCAGCAATGTGGCTCCCAATATGAATGGAATGGCAAACAAATACTTCATCACCTCTTCGGTTTCTAGCAGCGAGCTTATGAGCACGCAAGCAACAGTTTCTTTTTCACAAACTACTCCCCCTCCAAATAGCTCTTTCCAAACTATTTGAAACTGTTGGGCGAAGGATCAAAGACCGATCATTGGTTCAGCCATCTAGACCCTATTCGAAAAGCCATTCGGGCAGGGTGATTTTCGAATTTTTAGTTGAAGCGGGCGGTCTGCAGAGGGTGCCGAGGGCTTGCGGGAGGTGCGCAGCGCCTTTCACTGGGAAAAATGGCCCAGCACCCTGACT
>CAZVMS010000059.1:0-29785 GCA_964628795.1 uncultured Haloferula sp.
GAGGGTCTTGAGAATCCTGTTATGAGGGGGGGGTTGATCGGGGGGGTTGATCGGGGGGTTAAACTTCCGTGAGTGTGCCTCAGGATCAGAAACTTACAATCCCCTCAATTGAGGGTGGTCCATGGGGCAGGGGGGTTAGCAGGGAGATCCTCATGAGACTTGCTGGAACTTGTTGAGAGTTTGTCCCAGAATCAGAATCTCACAATCCCCTCAATTGAGGGTGATCCGTTTTCCCAAGAATAGGGGGGATTCCTGTGCGAACGGGCCGTGCCACGCCGCGCGACATGCCAATACGATCCTTGAAGCGGACAGCCCTTGGGTGGTGCGGCTTCACACACCAGGGTGATGGACTGGTTAAAGGAATTGGGGGGACGGTTTGGGTGAGGATGCGGATAGCTTCGGTGCGATGCTCGGTGTCGTGTCGATGGCGATTTCTGGAAGCGGAAGAAGAAGAATGAATGCGTAATCTCCAATCGGAGGTATTGCAAATGCGCCAATTCCTGAGAGTATTTCGTGTTCCTTCTCGCCTTCATTCCTCCATGAAACATTTCCCCTCCAAGTCTCCATTATCCATCCTTGGCTGTGGGCTGCTATTGTTGTCGAGCCTTGCGGGGGGGCAGGAGTTGGTTTCCCGCACGCTCACCGATGCCATTTACAAAGGTGATGGAGTGATCGATTTGCTCAAAGACATCAGCGGCAGCCAGCTGACTCAATATTTTAACCAGACCGGCGGCCTGCTATTGCTCGGGGCGGACATTAACGAGGACAATTCCGGCAATGAAAGTAACTCATCTCTCGGAATCGCGATCAAGCAAGTCCAGCTATCGATTAGCACAACGGACGGGGATTTCACCTTCGGTGACTTTTACACCAGCACCACGGCCATGCTTCGCGAGGCAGGCGGCACGACTTCCTCCGAGTATTACACCATGTTCGGTCAAGGCGGCAGCAGCCAGCTCACTGGCGCAGGCGGGACTGATCTCTCCTCTTTTGACGACGTGCTTTGGTTACAAGAAATCATGCTCACTGGAACGATCACTCGTGCGGAGTTGAGCATTGCCTTTCTGGAAACTCCTAAATCCGGCTCCTCGGATGCGGAGTCTTTCTTTGATTTCTCTGGAGGCTTCGAAGACTTCGCCCTGCTGTCCACGGCTGATGCAATACTTCTCGAAGAGGCTGCGATCGGGGTGACGGAGGCACCGTCCGGAGTAACGTTCGAAAGCACGGAGTCCGCCACCGGGGCGATCGGTGCGGCGGCCCCTGTTTCTATTCCGGATCCTGTCGTTTCAGAAGGGACCGCCTTGGCGAGTCCGCCTGCGGCGCCTGCTCCTCCGTGGATGGTGGTTGCCGGGCTGGCCGGGCTGTTGCTGCTCAAAACAGGAAAGGCTCGTGCCCATGCTTCAGCGTAGCGCCCGTTTCGACTTAGCCACACTCCCAAGCTTGGCCGTGATGGTGGCCAGTAGCTGCTTGTTTCTACTAGGATGCTCCCGTGAGGAGCATCCCCCGTCTCCAGGCGATGCGCCGGGGTTCTCGGTCGTGAAGAATTCCATGACCGGCGGTGTCAGCAAGGAGGTGTTGAAAACCATGCGCTGGGAGGATGTTGTGCCAACCGCGGAAGCCTGCGCGCGCAATGAGCTCAGCGAGTCCGTGCTGGAGTATTCGGTGGGACTTCCCGAGGGACCTTGTGTCTATCTCCGAGGCTTGCTGGAACTGTCGCTCTCCCATCCGGACCAGGCGCATGCCGAGTGGTCACGACTCGATCCGACGGTCATGCCACCGGATTTCCTGTATGCCCCGTGGCGGTTGGCGGCGACCCGGTCCGGTGAAAATCGTTTCGCCGCACCACTGGCCGCTGCGGTGAAGGCGGGGCACGCGGGGCCGCTTGTCACCGCCCGTTGGCACGCCGCAGACGCCAATTGGGTGGCGGCGCTGGAAACTTACCTGAGGACCGATCCTGCCGAGTGGTCGCCGCATGAGGTCGACCAATTCCGCATGATGAAACTGAACCGTCCGACGGCACGCGATGCTGACCAGCTCATGGCAGGCGCGTTGCGCGGTGGGCGTGTGCCGCAAAGTCTGCGCGGCGATTTGGCGAGATTGATCAAGGAAACGCCGAAGCCCGACAAAGCGGCCCTAGCCGCAGCGCTGAAGTCCGATCCGGAACTTGCCGCTGCTGCCATCGAGGCGGCATCCCGACAGCTTGGACTGCGGCAGGCATTCGCGTCCAACCGCTTTGCTGAAGTCGTAGAAAAGATCCGTGATGAAGATCCATCCGGCGCTTCGGACGAGACGGTGCTACTTGCGTTTTTATCCGCCTCTCAGGTTGACGAAAAGCCGCTCGCTGACCGCTGGGCGCAAGAACTCCACCGCCGCAAACCCACCGCCGAAACCGCACAATGGATCGCCGAAATCCGCAAAGCCACGCGATGATCCGGACGCTGGTGGCAGGGCTTTTTGTCTTTGCCCTGCTGCAGACCACGCGCATGGCGGATGCCCTGTCATGGCTCACCCGGCCGACCGTGACCATGGTGGTGGCCTTGATGGGAGGCGAGGCCTCGGATCAGGGGACTCATCTTGTCATTGGCGAATTACGGGTGCCGTGGTCGCGTGATTGTGCGGGCTTCGATGTGCTGTTGGTGCTCTGGGGGCTGATCATATGGACCGGCCGCGGCGAGCCTCTGGGGCGGCGGTTCTGGTTGCGGATGGCGGCGGCGGTGCCAGCGGCGCTGGTGGCAAATGTGGCGCGGGTGTTGGCGATCATTACCTGGCGGCGCGCCTTCTATCCGGCAGTGGAGAGTCCGCAGATGCACTATTTCCTCGGCTTTGTCTGGCTGTTGCCGCTGCTGGTTTTTTTCATCCCGCGCGGTGGAAGATCGGTGACCTCGTGGATCATCGGGATGAGCCTGCCAGCGGCGGCGCTCTCTTTGGCGGCACCGCAGGCAAGCGCGCCGGGCGGGGTGCTGGTCACGACGGCCACCTTGCTGTTGCTGGCGGGCCAGCAACAGCATCCGCTTGAGGGAGCTCGGGAAAAAGTCTTCGCCGCTGTGTGGGTGGGTGCGGCGGTTTTCATCAGCGGATCCGGAATGGAGTCGTTGTGGTTGCCTTGGCTTCTGTCGTGTCCTTGGTGTGCGGCTCGCGGCAAATGGCTGCGGAGCCTGGCGGTCTTGCTGCCGGGCACCGTGCCACTATTCGCCATGAAGTTTCCATGGCTTGTGGTGCCGACACTGCTTTGGGCCGTCTTCGTGCTGGGGCGCGCCTCGCGTCAGGAACCGGCGACCCCGCCTGCGGAGCCTCGCTGGTCGACGGCGGTGTTACTCGGGATCTTGATTCTATTGCCATTCACTGCCTCCTCGGTTGGTCCGGTCCTGCGCGGCGGGGGCTCGCCTCCCGGCGGCCTGATGGCCCGTCCGCTGGAACCCGGGAGTTGGTTGCTCAGGCTGACTCGCCAAGCTTCCAACATCGTATTGACTTGGCATGCGCCAAACGGCAGCGGGCGCCACCACACCTTGCCCGTTTGTCTGGGTTACCGCGGCGGCAAGCTTTATCCGGATGCGACATGCCCTGCGGTTTTCACTGATGGCGAGCTATGGCTGACCGAAGCTTTTTTGATGCCGGATGGGAGCCTTTACAGCTACGACGGCTATCTCCTCCAAACGCTATTGCCTTTCACCTCCGCAGGCGTGCATCTCATTGCTTCGGCGCGCCGGGACAGCATCGATGCCGCTGACTTTGAAAAGACGTCGGCCGAGTTGTTCTCCCGGATTGCCGCTTATGAGTCCGAGCGGCACAGTCGGGTGGAGCTCCCACCCTTCTAACTAGAAGGGTGAAAACAGCTCGTTTTCCTTAAAGTCTTGGCGCCTCCGCTGAGGCAGAGCTGGTAAGAGACCACGGCAGTCGTTTGCTCGCAGTGGTAAGGACGTGATGCACGCCGGATTTGATCTGGGAGATGAAGCCGAGATGGGCTCCGGAGCACGAAGCGGGGTTCGGAGCCGAAGGTCGATGTCGTGGCATCGCGCAAAGCATCCTACGACTGAGCGGGAAGGAAAAACCCTCCGCACAAAGCGTGCGGAGGGTCTTGAGAATCCTGTTATGAGTAGGGCTTGATCGGGGGGGTGATCGGGGGGGTGTTAAACGGATGAGTTGAGAGTGCCTCAGATTCAGAAACTCACAATCCCCTCAATTGGGGGTGATCCGTTTTCTAGCAAACAGGTGGATTGCTGGACGTCTGGATCGTGCCAAGCTGCGCGTCTTGCCAAAACGTTACTTCAAGCAGACAGGCCTTGGATTACCGCGCTTCTTTTACTAAGATCTTCCCGTTGATGCTGAGAATCGGGATCAACCTCTCTTCGCTCGATGAATCTCAGGAAAGGCTCCACTGGAAATTCACCCGGTTCCACCAAGGTTTGGGGAGCCGGGAAGCTCTCTAGACCGCTCCTCAACGGTCTTCTCACCGGGATCTTGCTGCTGTTTGTGACGGGGGCGATGCTGCTGAATTTCCACTTCACCATGACCAGCCATGAAGAGGCCTCGATGCGGAACTCACTTCGGCGTACGGCGCTGGCCTGCGCGCTGGTGCTCGATCCTGAGGTGCACCGTTCCCTTACCGACCCCTCGCAAGAAGGATCCCAGCCTTACTTGGAATCCTGTACCAGGCTCCAACAGGTTAAAGATGCCATGGAGGGCCCCGAGGAGTTCCAATTCGTCTACACCTGTATCATTCGAGATGGGCAGGTGTATTTCATCCTCGACCCCACGCCATCCGGCGATGCGGATAGCGATGGTTTGAATGACAAGTCCCACCTGATGCAGCCCTACCCCGAGGCGGACCCGGAATTAATCCATACTCTAACAAGTGGAGAAGTCATGGTGATGAAGGAGCCGCAAAGCGACCCTTGGGGAACTTTCATCAGTGGCTATGCGCCGATCATTGATGCCTCGGGCAAGGTCGTCGGTGCCGCCGGGGCGGATATGAATCTGGAGGTCTATCAGGGTGAAATCCGTGCCATCACGCGCTCCACCCTCGCTGCGGCGGTTGTTTTATTCGCCGTTTCAGTGATCGTTGGCTACGGGGTTTGGCATCACGAAAAGCGCCTGCATACCGCTATTGACAAGCTGGAGGAGGCGACGGAAACCGCTGAGGCCGCCAATCGAGCAAAGAGCCGCTTTTTGGCGACGATGAGCCATGAGATCCGCACGCCGATGAATGGAGTCATGGGCATGGCCGATTTGCTACTCACCACTCCACTCACGGCTGAGCAGCGCGACCATGCCGAGACGATTCAGGCGTCCGGCGAGAGCCTGCTGGCGATGCTCGATGCCATTCTCGATTTTTCAGAAATCGAGAACGGATCGTTGAAGACCGAGCGCAAACCGGTACACGTCGAGGGTATGGTATCAGAGCTTGTTAGGTATTTTGCTCCGCAGGCGAGTGCCAAAGGGATTCATTTGGATTCCGATATTTTGCAGGGAGCGCCCGCCATGATTGAGACGGATCCCGGACGCTTGCGGCAGGTCCTGATGAAGCTGGTCGGCAATGCGGTGAAATTTACCAACTCAGGTCGTGTCACACTGGGTGTCGCTGCGGATCGCGTGCCGAGCGGACTGCCTGGGATTCGTTTCACCGTCACCGACACGGGCATCGGCATCCCACAGGAACAGCAGAACCGGCTTTTCCTGCCCTTCTCGCAGGTCGATTCATCCAGCACGCGGCCATACGACGGCAGTGGTCTCGGCCTCGTCATTTGCGACCGCTTGTGTCGTGCTATGGGCGGGCGTATCGCCCTCAATTCCTCGTCCGGCGAAGGCAGTGAGTTTTATTTCGTGCTTCCAGCACCGATTTCAAAGGAGGAGGAAAAGGCCGATGAACTGCATGCTTCGACGGTCTCGGAGGGAAGCACCGCCATCGTAACGGTGCCGGGCAAGGCGCTTATTGTTTGCGCCGACCGACTGCTTCGCTCCCTGCTCCTCAAACTGTTAGAAAAACAAGGCTGGCGTGTTTCCAGCGCGGAAAGCGTGGAGAAGGCCTGCGACTTCGGCATGACGTGCCAACTGGTCGTGTTCGATCTGGCCTTGGCACCCGGATCAGCCGCGACCTTCGCCGAGGAGCTCAAGCGAGCCCTTCCTTCAGAGCGATACGCAGCGATTGATTCGGGCCTGTCGGTCGAGGAGCGCGCGACCATTCTCCGCTCCGGGGTCAGCGTATTGCTGCCCCGCAACCCATCACTTGCGAATCTCTCCTCGTTCTCTGCCGCCAGTTTTTAAGAAATATTCAGGGTGATTAAATTATGGATATTTAGATTTTTTTTTAATATCGTCCGAAGCAGCTAATCACCGTATTTGTCTACGCCGATATCTATTGTTATGTACGGGCTCGTTAACAAAGCAATCGAAGAACTCGTGGTCTCCAACTTCGGGGAGAATCAATGGGAATTGATCAAGTCCAAGGCGGGCGTCGATGTGGAGGTCTTCATCAGCAACGAAGGCTATCCGGACGAATTGACCTACAAACTGGTGGGCGCGGCCGTGGAAGTGCTGGGGGTTCCAGCGGACGAGATCCTCATTGCATTTGGCGAGCACTGGGTGCTGAAAACTGCGGCCAAAAGCCACGGGCCGATGATGAAGTCCGGCGGGTCCACACTGAAGGAGTTTCTGATCAACCTTCCGAACTTCCACACCCGCGTGGCGATGATTTATCCGAAACTTGAACCGCCGCGTTTCCAAGCTACGGATGTGACGGACCATGGTCTGCACCTGCACTACCACAGCCACCGCCCTGGTCTGACCTCTTTTGTCACCGGCTTGATTCAAGGACTTGGCAAACTCTTTGAAACGCCCTGTTCTTTTACCATGCTTGAGCGGAAGGATCAGGGCGCGGATCATGATATCTTCGCGATCACCTGGGGGGTTCCTGCGGCGTCATGAACTTCCCAAGCACAGGTCCACCGACACCGGCGCTCACTCCCTCGCTGCTGCGCCGCGCTTTCCCCTTCTTCATCGAATGGGATCAGGACCTGCGGATCCGGTCCACAGGGCCCAGTCTTTATAAAATTTGTGCAGAGGCGGTTCCCGGTGCCCTGATTTCGGACCTTTTCAAGCTCCTCCGTCCCTTGGGAGAAATGAGTGCCGATTTCTTTCGGGAGAGCGAGTCGCTCCTGTTTCTTTTTGAAATCATCGGCAGTGGCCTGACCCTGCGAGGGGAAGTGGCGGCACTCGAGGAATCCAATAGTTTCCTGATGCTGGGTGCGCCTTGGATCCACGATTCTGAAGAAGTCGAGCGACTGGGTCTAGCTTTCACCGATTTCGCCATTCACGATCAGACCATGGATCTCCTGCAGGTGGTGCAGACGCAGCTCATGGTCAACGAGGATTTGCAGCGCCTCGCGGGCAAGCTTACCAGCCAGCGTGCCCTCCTCCGCGAAAAAGAAGCGGAGGCGCGCAAGTTGGCGCTGGTCGCATCGCGAACGGATAACGCCGTCGTCGTAACGGATCGAGAGGGCTTGATCGAATGGGTCAACGATGGATGTGTGAGACTCACGGAATGGACCTTGCCAGAGCTGGTCGGGAAGACCCCTGGCTCGGTCCTTCAAGGGCCTGAGACCGATCCCGCCACGGTTGACTACATGAGAAGGCAATTGGCCAAGGGCGAGGGCTTCAAGACCGAGATCATCAACTATTCCAAGTCCGGCCGCAAATACTGGATTTCCACCGAGGTGCAGCCGATCCGTGATGACGCTGGGAACATCATCAATTTCATGGCGATCCAGAGTGACGTGACGGCTCGTAAAGAGGCACACCGTGCGCTACGTGAGACGAACATGCTCCAGCAAGCGATGCTTGAAGGAGCCGGCTTTGCGATCATTTCCACCGATAAGACAGGAGTGATCCAAGTCTTCAATCCGGCTGCCGAGCGGATGTTGGGATATACCTTGGATGAGGTGCACCAAAGCAAAATGACGCCGGAGAGCTTTCATCTTGAGAAGGAAGTGGTCGCACGTGCCCGCGAGTTGACCCTTGAGCTTGGCAAAGAGGTGAATCCTGGTTTTGAGGCCTTCGTTGCCAAGGCGAAAGTTGGCCTGCAGGATCAACGCAAATGGACTTACATCCGCAAGGATGGTTCCCATCTTTCCGTGTTACTCTCCGTCACGGCTTTGGTGGATGAGAGCGGCGACATCACCGGCTACCTTGGCCTGGCGACCGATCTCACCGAAATGGACCGCGCTGAGGATAAATTGCGGACCATGCTTTCGGAAGTCGGAATGCTGAATCGCGTGATGATGAACCGCGAAGAACGGGTGCTCGAACTGAAGCATGAAATCAACTCGATGTGCTTAAGCATTGGGCGTGCCCCCATTTATCCATCTGCCGAACAAACTACTACGGAATCCCAAACCCCGAACTCGTACATCTGATGCGAACTTCTACTCGCCGTTGGACTGCAGAAACCGGATGGGTCTTCTCGGAGGCCCACCTTGGTGAACCAGCGCTTGTCCTCTACTTCGGCGCTCCATCCCTGATGGATGGCGATGCCACGCCTGTCCGCGAACTTGTGGCGGAGTTCCCGAACGCGGTGGTCTGCGGATGCAGCACCGCAGGAGAAATCCTGGCTGACCGGGTGCATGACGAGTCCGTCGTCGCCGCACTGGTTTGGTTTGAATCCGCCCGGGTGAGGGCCGTAGCGGAGCCCATCACCAAGCACGCGGAAAGCATGGCCGTGGGTCGCCGCGTCGCCACCCTGCTCAACGCATCGGACCTGAGGCATGTCCTCATTTTGTCCGAAGGTCTGACCGTCAATGGCACGGCCCTGGTGAAAGGATTCAGCGACGTGCTTGCACCGGGTGTCACCATTTCCGGCGGATTGGCGGGCGATGGCTCGCATTTCAAGAAAACCCTTGTGGGCCTGGGGGACTGCGTGAAGAGCGATCAGATCGTTGCCGTAGGCTTCTATGGAGATGGGCTTGTCGTCAGCTCCGGTTCGCGAGGCGGGTGGGAAGGATTCGGGCCACGCCGTCTCATCACACGCTCAGCAGGCAATACCTTGTTCGAACTCGACGGGATGCCGGCACTGGGACTTTACAAGAAATACCTAGGAGAGCGAGCCGTCGGTCTCCCTGCCACCGGCCTCCTGTTCCCACTCGAACTCAGCCAGAATCTGTCCAATCATCATGGACTGATCCGGACGATTCTAGGGGTGGACGAGGATGCCGAATCGCTCACTTTCGCCGGGGACATGCCGGAAGGGTGGTATGTCCGCCTGATGAAAGCGACTGCCGAGCAACTCATGGATGGTGCCGCTCTAGCAAGCAATGCTGCGGTGAATTCCAACCCAAACGGTTCGCTGGTCATCATGGTCAGCTGCGTAGGCCGTCGGCTAGTCCTCGGCCAGCGCACCGACGAAGAGCTGGAATCCGTCATGGATGCGCAGCCAGATGAAGCCAAGGCGGTCGGCTTCTATTCCTATGGCGAGATCTGCCATAGAAGAGGTGGCGATGCCAGTGAGCTGCACAACCAAACCATGACCATCACCATTCTCAGTGAGCATCCGTAAATGAACACTCTCCTCCAGAGACAGATTCGCAGATTTCTGCAAGATCGTGAGACCGATGATCCGGTGTTGCGGGATTTTCTCGATGTCGTGAGCAAAACCTATGACGAGTTTGAGGAGAGCAAGCACTTCCTCGCACACACTCTGGAGATTGCATCCGAGGAGCTAACCGAGGCAAACGAGCTCATTCGCCAGGAAGCGGCAGGCCGACTGCAGCGCATCAATGATTATTACGAAGAAACCCTCGCACAGCAGCCGAACCTTATTTTAAGGTATCGGAAATCGGGTGAGCACTACGCGGTGCGTCTGGCACGCGGTCGGCTTCTTGCATCCTTGGGATTGAAGCCCGAAGATCTGGAACATGAGGGGATTTCCGCCCTGATCAAGGACCCTGCGAAACTGGAATGGTTCCGGCTCGCGTGGGAGGGGGGAGACCAACGTTTCGAGATGGCGTTCGAACAGGCGAATCTGATCTGTCAGGTATGGCTTCACCCGCTGATGGAAGAGGGTCGTGTCGTGGATGTCATCGGGATCGTCTCCGATGTCACGCGGCAAAAGGCAGCCGAGGATCGCTTGCGCCAGACATCCGAGGATCTTGAGCTGCGCGCGCAAGAACAAGATAAGACCCGCCGGGTGATGCTCAGCATGATCGAGGATCTCGACCAATCGCACGCGAGTATCTCCCGCGAGCGTGACCGCGCTAATGCGCTGGCTGCGGAGGCCGCCGAAGCCAACCGTGCGAAAAGTGATTTCCTTGCCACGATGAGCCATGAAATCCGCACGCCGATGAACGGTGTGCTAGGCTTCGCCCAGCTACTTCAACATAGCGAACTCTCCGCCGAGCAGCTGGATTTCGCCACCGCCATCCGTAGCAGTGCGGAATCGCTTCTTCGTGTGATCAACGATGTCCTCGATTTCTCCAAGATCGAGTCAGGCCACATGGAGATTGAAGCCAGCCCGTTCAGTCTTGAAGCATGCATCGAAGAGGCGCTGGATACCGTCTCAACAGCCGCTGCGGAAAAGCATCTCGACCTTGCCGCTCGGATGGCTGCGGGAATGCCGGCAGGGATTGTCGGAGACTCCTTGCGCCTGCGGCAGGTCTTGGTGAATCTGCTGGGGAACGCGGTGAAATTCACTCCATCCGGAACGGTGAAGCTCGAAGTGAGTGCCACTTTTACCGAGCCCGATCGAGCCGCCCTTTTGTTCAAGGTGAGCGATTCGGGAATCGGCATCGCCCCCGATCGGCTTGACCAGCTTTTCAACCCGTTCCATCAGGAAGACAGCTCCACCTCGCGGCGCTTCGGCGGCAGCGGCCTCGGACTCGCCATCTGCCGCAGGTTGGTGGAACTGATGGGCGGCACCATTTCCGTGGAAAGCAAACATGGCATGGGTTCGGTTTTCTCATTCGAAATCAATGTAGCTGTCGCGGTCGAGCCTGAGCCAATGGTTTCTCCGATTCCTTTCCCGGGACTTATGAATCGACGGGCACTGGTCGTGGATGGCCATGATTTCTCACGTCAGGTGATTGTCGAGCTTCTCCAACGCTGGGGCATGGAAGTACGCGCTGTCGAACGCTGGGATGATGCCGCTTGTCGGCCCACAGATTGGCAACCACAGGTGTTGTTATTAGATTCCGGCTGTGCCAGCGATTTGAGTGAGGATGTGGTCCGTTCGCTGGTAGCACAGGGTGTTGCGATCTATGTCATGTGCCAGCCCTCCGAAAGCCTGGGGCTGCGAGCCAAACTGGGAGATGCCATTTTCGGCACACTCTTCAAGCCGCTGAAAGTCTCGCCACTTTTCAATTCGCTGATTGCCGAGGCCGAGCGTGTTCCGCTGCGGTCTGCAAAGCCGGATTCGCTCGCCGCTCCCGCTCATTCCTCAAATCATTCGTTGCGCCTCTTGCTGGCGGAAGACAATGCCATCAACCGCAAGCTGGCTTTGGCCGCACTCGCTCAAATGGGCTGCACCGCCGATGTGGCCGTGGATGGTCACGAAGCCCTGAATGCCGCCATCGCCGCACGTTACGACGTCATTCTCATGGATGTGCAAATGCCCGGAATGGATGGGCTCGAAGCGACGCGCAGGATCCGGCAATGGGAAGAGGAAACCGGTATACCTCCCGTCCGGATCATTGCCCTAACCGCCAACGCGCTTTCCGGAGACCGGGAAATCTGCCTTAAGGCGGGAATGGATGATTATCTGTCCAAGCCCATTCGCCTGGAGGCTCTTCGCAGTGCCGTGCTCCTGCAAAGCGCCGATACCCCGCCAGTGACCAGTCAGCAATCCATGGCCGAGAAAGCCCTGCTCCAACTTGCCGCCGAACTCTCACCCGAAGATGCCGTATCGCTTGCCACCGATTTCCTTGATGATCTGGATGCCCTGTTGGAGGCAGTCCGTAGTGCGATCGCTTTGTCCAATGCCGAAGAGGGCCAGCGAAATGCCCATTCCCTCAAAGGCACCTCTTCCATCTTCGCCCTTTCCGGCCTCCAGCAAGCAGCGGCGGCCATCGAAGAGGCTTGCCGCGATGGACGCCTCGCCGATGCGAATGCGGCATGGCCTACTCTGCTGAATGCGGCGCAGGAGGCTGCCGATGATTTGCGCCCGGCCATCACCCTCGTTTCAACCGCCACGATTCTGGCACCCATGTCATGAGCACACTCCGTATGAATCAAGAATTCGCAACCCCGCCATGCGTCGCGCGGTTTCTCAGTTCGGAAGTCAAGGTGAAGAAAGGAGGAGCCCGATGAAGACATCAGACCAAATGGCGGAACTCCTCGCCCAGCGCATGCTCACGGCATCCACTCCATTCGGCAGGGCACGCCTGCGTTTTTACATGCAGTGGAAACGCCTCGCCTGGCGCTGGACGATCGGCTGCACCTCGTTTGTCAAACGCTGCATCGACATCGCGGCTGCCGGAACTCTTCTGTTGGTCCTTTCACCGGTCATGATCGGGACCGCACTGCTCGTGCGCCGCGATGGTGGACCGGTGTTCTTCAAGCAGAAGCGTGTGGGCTTGCGCGGGAAAGAATTCGGTATGCTCAAGTTCCGCAGCATGTGTGTGGATGCCGAGGCGAAACTCAAGGAACTGCTCGACCAGAACGAGAAAAGCGACGGCATCACCTTCAAGATGAAGAACGATCCACGCATCACTCCGGTCGGACGTTTCATTCGCAAGACGTCCATCGACGAACTGCCACAAATGATCAATGTGTTGCGCGGCGAGATGTCACTAGTAGGACCTCGCCCACCATTGCCACGCGAGGTCGCTCTGTATTCGCCTGAAGACCGCCGCCGTTTGCTGGCTGTCCCGGGAATCACCTGTCTCTGGCAGATCGGCGAACGCGAAGGAGGTATGCTGGAAGTCAGTGATCGCAACGCCATCGAATTTCCCGAGCAGGTCAACCTCGATGTCCGTTATATCGAAAGTCAGTCGGTCTGGAAAGACCTGTTGATTCTCATCAAAACCGTACCGGCCGTATTCATGGGGAAAGGAGGCGTATGAAACAGGTCATGCTGATTTGTCCGGATCAACGTCCCGCGCTCGAAGCCCTCACCGGCGGCGTGCCGCTGGCGCTTACAATTTACCTCGGAAAGCCCCTGATCGAACACGCCTTCGACGGGCTCGCCCGCAGTGGAGTCACCGAGGTGCTGCTGCTCGTCAGCGATCGTCCGTCCGATGTTCGTGATTACGTAGGAGACGGCTCGGCATGGGGTGTGAAAGTCCGGATTTCTCCGGAATCCTCCGAGTTGTCACCTGCCGATGCCGCCACCCGCCACGCATCTTTCGAGCATGATGCCGTGCTGACACTCGACAGCCTGCCGCAGGCACCGGACGTCCCGATCATCAAGGACGCAGAGTCATGGCATAACTCCCGCGCGACGCTTCTTCCGCTGTTGGCCGCAAAACAGATCGGTGCCCGTGAGATCTCATCGGGCATCTGGCTCGGCATGAAGTCCCGCGTGAATAGTACGGCGAGCCTACGCGCGCCGTGCTGGATCGGATCGAACACCATGGTAGGAGCGCATGCCGTCGTTGGCCCCGATGGTTACGTCGAAAGCGATTCCGTCGTTGACGCGCATGCCGCCGTGGAAAACAGCACCGTGGGCCCCCGCACCTACCTCGGCGGCATGACTCATCTCGGCGATTCCGTGGCAGCCGGACCGGTTCTGGTGAACTGGAGGAACGGCTCACTGACACGCATCACGGATACCTTTCTTCTGTCACGCCTAGATCCACCGCAGGACGCGCTTTCATCGCCGATCGGCAGATTAATCGCTCTTCTGGTGATGATTCTAACATCGCCGTTGTTCCTGTTGGCACTCTTTCACCGCCCCTGGCGCATTGAGCAGGTCGCCGTGCTTCCGAGCGGCCCCGGCGATCCGATCCGGACCGTTACTTATCACGAAATGCCGGGTCTACCCGGTAAATTCCGGCGTTGGCCCTATCTATGGCGCGTGGTTACCGGTCATTTTTCCTGGACGGGAAATCCACCGCTCACTCCCGAGGAAGCAGGACTTCTGGACGGCGAGTTCGAGCGTCTTTGGCTCCAGGCCGGACCGGGGATCTTCACCGCACCCGAAGCCGAAGGCTGCGTCCCCCCCTGGGACGACGGTGCACGTGCCCATGCCGCGCTTTTCGCCTGCCAGCCCACCGCTGGCTGGAGAAGGAAAATACTCACCCAAGGATTAAAACGCTTCCTGACGTAACATCAAATGAACACCGAAAGCAAAGACACCACCCTGCATGTTTCCGAAATCCGCGAGCTGACCGCCGGCACCGCGCAAGAAGTGAAAAGCGCTCTTGGCCTCCAATTCACGGACGGACTGAGCAACATCGACTTCGACTGCTCCATGCTGGACTTCGTTGATTCTAGCGGCCTCGGCGCTCTCATCTCCATGCAGAAGCTCGCGAATGCCCGCGGAGGAAAACTACGCCTTGTTTCCCCGAAGCCGAGTGTGGTCCAAGTGCTGGAGCTCACCCGTCTGCACCGGGTTTTTGAAATCGTTGCCTGACCCCAATTTTATGAGCACCCAAGTTCCAGTCCGTCCTGAACCGCCTGCCGCTGCCGGTCATGCGTGGCAATGGTCAGGCCCCTACACACTCGGTGCCTCACGAGAAGCATCCGTTAGCGCGAGAAGCTTTCTTGCCGGTCACGGATTATCGGAGCCTGAGCTCGCGGCCTGGGAACTCATCCTTACAGAAGCAGGAAACAATTGCGTGATCCACCACAGTGGCGATATGTCCGACCAAACGTGGAAGGTTCACTTATTGTTCGCTCCAGATCGGGTCGTCGCTAGGATTCATGACGGCAACGAGCCATTTAAATGGCCAGAAGATCCGCAACTTCCGGATGATGACTCGGAATCAGGCCGCGGCACTTTCCTGATCCACAGCCTCACCGATTTCCGAAAATACCGCTGCCATCCAGGTGAGAACATTCTCACCTTGGAACGCCGCCACACGCCGGCCGCACCAAGCGAAGACTTGGAAGCCACGCTGGATGCGATGACGGAAGAGCTTGCCGCATGCTATGAAAGCCTCTCCGCCATTTTTCGATTCACCGCCGAAGCCCGTCGCACGACCCGCCTCGAGGATTTCGCCACCAGCCTGCTGCAGCACCTGAGCACCATCACATCATCAGATTGCGGAATGCTCAGGATCGTCTCCCGGGACCAACTCACCACACTGGCATCCCATGGCTGCGACCTTTTACCCAGCTGCCCGCTGGACTCCAGTCCCATGCCGCTGGAAAATGCCGCGATAAGTTCCCGCCAGGATCAATGGGTCGATGCCGCCGCCGCGAAGTCCGATATCCAATCAGGCCTGGTACATCCGTTTTATCATGAGGATGAACTGATGGGCCTGATTTCCCTCGGCAGGCATCACTCGGACCAGTCCTTCAATGCAGGTGAGGTCAACGTGGTTCACACTTTCGCCGAGTTCCTCGTCCAGCAACTTCTCAGCCGTCGTCATGAGGAGGAAGCCATCCGCTCCAGTGTGGACAGACGTGAGTTCGAACTCGCCGCTGCCATCCAACAATCTCTCCTACCACCCAGGCTCCCGGACATCGCCGGCGTCAGCGTCACCGGCCATTGCGAGAGCGCGCTTTCCATCGGTGGTGACTTTTATGATATCATCCCCTGCGGAAATGACGGCTATTTCTTTGTCGTCGCGGATGTGATGGGCAAAGGCGTCGCCGCCAGCATGATCGCCGCCGTCTGCCGTTCCATCGTCCGCTCGTTCAGTGATTTTTATCAATTGCCAGCTAGCCTGTTAGGCCGCGTCGCAAGCCAAATGTATGAGGATCTCGACCGACTTGCAATGTTCATCACCATGGCGGTGGGCGTCGTCGACGTCTCCAAAGGGGTCATCCGTATAGCAAGTGCCGGACACTGCCCGGTGGTGATCAGCCTGCGAGGAGGAGAATTCGTCGAAGCCTGCCCGGAACGGCCACCCGTGGGCATTGAACCAGATCCCTTGTTCAACGAATTCGAAATCCCGCTGAAATCCGGCATGCGAATTCTCGCCTACTCGGACGGACTGACCGATCCACGGAGCCAGCGCCCGAATTTCGAAACCGAAAGTGCCGTCACCAGCTGGTTCGCAGCAGCAGCGGCGGACGCGCCCGCCGTCAGCTCACTCAAGTCCGCCCTGCTCGAACGCCTCGGTCACAGCACCGATCCCAACACCCTCGCGGACGACCAGACATTCCTTCTTCTCGGCTTCGACTGAAGCCACCACCTACCCACCACCATGGCCCGCCTCGTAATCGCCGAAGACTCTCCTCACATGCTCCGCTTGCTCGAAATGACCTTGCGTAAGGCAGGTCACACTTGGACCGCCTGCGCCGCCGGGGACACCGCACTTGCGGCCGTGCAGTCCGAAAAGCCGGATGCCGCATTACTCGACATTATCATGCCGGGCATGGATGGCCTGGAAGTGCTTTCCGTGCTCAAGGAAGACCCCGCAACGGCCAGCATCCCGGTGATCATGCTCACCGCCCGAGGGCATACCCTTACCCGTGAGCAGGCTGAGGAAAGCGGTGCCTCCGCCTTCCTAACAAAGCCATTCAGCCCCACTGAACTCCTCACCACCATCGAGCAACTCACCTCCAAACCCTCATGAAAGATCGCCTGTCACTCTTCATCATGATCGATGCCTGCGGCTGGGAAATCGTCAAAGATCATCCTTTCCTCGAAAAGGTCGCACCGCATTGCCGCAAGCTCGAGAGCGTTTTCGGTTACAGCTCCACCTGCGTGCCCTCCATTCTCTCCGGTCACTGGCCGGACGAGCACTACAACTGGTGCTACTTCGTTTACAATCCCACCGAATCTCCATTCCGTTCGCTGCGCTGGCTCCGCTGGCTGCCCACAGCCGTCACCGGTCGACGGATTTTCCGTCGATGGCTTACGAAGTTCGTCAAGGTGCAGCTCAAGTTCCGTGGCTACTTCGACCTCTACAACATCCCCTTCAAATACATCCACCTCTTCGATTTCACCGAGAAGAAGAGCCCGCTCAAACCGAAGGGCATGAATCGCGGAACGAACATCTTCGATCTGCTGGAGGAAAAAGAAATTCCCTACTATGTAACTAATACTTCGGCACCAGAAGAAGAGCATTTGAAATCCTTGCTTGCGGACATCGAAAGCGAGCGCATCGACTTCGCTTTCCAATACTGGGCCGGTCTAGACGGACTGCTCCACATGGTCGGCAATGATTCACCGGAAATCCCAAAGAAGCTCGATCACTACGATCGCTGGATCACCCAAGTCGTGGAAACCGCCAAGAAGCACTACCGCGAAGTGAAGCTGCATGTCTTCAGCGACCACGGCATGGCGAATTGTGATATCCACATCGACCTCCGTGCGATGATCGATCCGCTCGGACTTGAAATGGGCAAGGACTACGCCGTTGTCTACGACAGCACCATGGCGCGCTTCTGGTTTCTCAAGCCCGGCGTGAAAGAACGCGTCATCGAGGTCCTGAACAAAGTCCCCGAAGGCCGCATCCTGCCAGAAGACGAGCTACGGAAATATCGCACCTACTTTGAAGACCACTCCTTCGGTGAGCTGATCTGGCTCGCTCAGGAAGGCGTGCTCATCGTCCCCAGCCACATGGGCGAGCGCCCGATCCGTGCCATGCACGGCTACCACCCCACGGACCCGCAGAGTTATGCCACGCTCTTCAGCAGCCACGATGAAGTGCCAGACGAAGTGACTCACATTCCGCATATTTATCAATTGATGGAACGCGCGGTCCATCATCACGCCGCCGAGCAAAAGAAACCATGAGCGGCCGCAGCATCATTCACGTGCCCCGGCGTTTCGTCGCCGATGAATGGGGCGGCACCGAGACGGTTGTGCTGGAAATCTCCAAGCAGCAACGCGCTGCCGGGATGGCCCCTCGCATCATCACCTCCATGGCACTAGCGGAGCGGAACCACGATGAGATCGGCGGCATTCCCGTGGACCGCTATGCGCACACCTATCCCTTCTTCGGTCTCAGCGCTGCCGACCGTGCAGCCATGGATAAAAAGGGCGGCAACCTTCTTTCTCTCTCACTCCTACGCGCGCTCATCAAGCAGCCTGACGTGCGGATCTATCATGCCCACGCGCTGAAGCGGCTCGGTGGCTCGGTCCGCACCGCCGCTCGATGGAACAAGAAACCTTACGTCGTCTCACTCCACGGAGGAATCTTCGATGTGCCCGCTGCGGAACTCAGCGATCTCACAAAACCGATCGAAGGCAAAATCGAATGGGGCAGAGCCTTCGGGGCCCTGCTCGGCGCGCGCAAGGTTCTCGAAGACGCGGACCACGTGATCTGTGTCGGCGATAGCGAGGCCCAAAAGGCCAAAGCCACCCTGCCCCATGACCGCGTTAGCTATCTCCCCAACGGGGTGGATTGCCAACGTTTCATCACCGGCGATAGTCGCCGCTTTCGCGAAAAGTTCGGCATCCCAGGCGATGCATTTCTCGTCGTAAACATCAGCCGCATCGATTCCCAGAAAAACCAACTCGGCCTACTCGAAGCCTTCGCCCGCTTCCATGCCAAGACTCCGGAAGCGAGACTCGTCATGATCGGCCCGGAAACCCAACCGGCCTACGGTGACAAACTCCGCGCCTTCATCGCCGAGCATCATCTCGGTGATGCCGTCACCATCGTTCCCGGGCTGAGCAATGAAAGCGGCCTGCTCATTGATGCCTATCATGCGGCAGATACCTTCGTGCTCTCCTCGCGACACGAACCTTTCGGCATCGTCGTGCTTGAGGCGTGGTGTGCGGGTCGGGCGGTCATCGCCAGCCGTGTCGGTGGCTTGCAGAAACTCATCCGCGATGGCGAAACCGGCTTCTTTTTCGATCCAGATGCCCCCGATGCCGCCGAACAACTGACCTATCATCTAACAGCATTACACAAAGACCCGGAGCTGCGCCGAACGGTCGGCGAAACCGGCCGCGCAGAAGCACTCGCCCACTACGATTGGGCCAAGATCGGCTCACAACTTGAATCCCTCTATCAGATGGCTGAAGAAAACGCCGATCGCCGCTGGCATCGCTCGCAACGAAAGGAGGGCGCATGAGCGACACGGCACCACGATTCACCCGCGACGGCAACGATGCCCTGGAAAAACTCATCGCCGATACCTGCGAAGAAATCGGCAAGGAAGTCACCCGCATCGTTCCTGCCGACAAGTTTCAGGCGCTCCTATTAGCCGGCGGCTACGGTCGCGGTGAAGGCGGCGTGCTCTCCACACCGGACGGCGATGCGCCTTACAACGATCTCGAATTTTTCCTCCTCATCCGAGGTCACCCACGTCTTAACGAACGAAGCTACGGAGCCGCCATCCATGCCTTGGAGCACCGGATGACGGAGCAAATCGGCATCGAAGTGGAGATGAAGATCATCTCGTTGGAGAAACTCGTCTCCAGCCCGACGACGATGTTTTTCTACGATCTCGTCTGTGGTCATCGCGTTACTGCTGGTCCGGCATCAATCTTAGATGCCTGCGCCCACCATGCGGATGCCTCCCTGATTCCAATGCATGAGGCCACACGCCTGATGATGAACCGCTGCTCCGGCCTGCTGTTTGCCGCAGAGCGTTTGGCGAAAAGCAAGTGCTCGCAGGAAGATCTGGATTTCATCGCGCGGAATATCGCCAAGGCTCAACTCGCGATCGGCGATGCGATTCTAACAGGTCTTGGGAAATACCATTGGAGTTGTGTGGAACGTCACGAGCGATTGGCTCACGTGACCGAACCCGCTTTGCCGATGGAAAACTTGCTCGCCTATCACAAAGACGGTGTCGCCTTCAAGCTCCACCCTTCTCCGGGCACCGCCACACGCGAGGAATTGGAGGCCTTGCACCAGTCCGTCACGAAAACTGCCTGGGCCGTGTGGTCGTGGCTGGAGCAAAAACGGCTCGGCATTTCCACGAACTCTCCCGCCGGGTATGCCCACGGCGGAAACAAGTGCCCAGAAAGCTCTGGGTTGAAAAACCCGCTGATCCGGCTCAGAGCTTTTGGCGCGAAAGGCCTGCTCAGTCCCCTCGCTTTCCGCTACCCACGCGAAGGACTGCTCAACTCCCTCTCGCTCCTGCTCTGGGCCCCGGAACTCGTATCTAACGATCTCGCATGGCTTTCACACCAATTGGTTGCACCCGTGACGAACCGACAGCAAGCCATCGATGCCTACGAAAAACTCTGGCACCGATTTAACTGATCCCATGATGACCGATTTCCAAGCCGACTTGCGCCGCAACCTGCGGGACTATCTGCCCTGCGGATTGCTGAAGCGCATCGTTCTTTGCCTGACGCTCAACAGCGTCCATGCGGTGGCCTTGATCCGTTTTCAGCAATGGTGCTACGCCAATCATCTCCCGGGCATCTTCGCCTCGAAGTTGCTGTTCTGGTTTTTCAAAATCGAAGTCGGGAAGCATGTAACAATCGGCCCTGGATTGCGACTGCCTCATCCGATGGATATCATCATTGCGCCGAACTCAAACATCGGTCCCAACTGCGATCTTTATGCAGGCGTGCGACTTGTGCTATCCCACGGAAAAAAGCAAGGCCCCACACTAGGTTCCCATGTCTTCATGGGAGACGGTGCCAAGGCCGTCGGTGCCCTGAACATCGGCGATCACGCAATCATCGGAGTTTCCGCTGTCGCCACCAAGGACATCCCAGCAAACGCCACCGCTGTCGGCATTCCGGCCAAAGTGATCACCCTCGACAATCAACGTAGCAGCGAAGAGCCATGAAACTTCTTGTCATCTATCCTTATGCTCCGTGGCCACTCGATCGGGGAACCTATCAGCGGACTTTCCATTTGCTCAAGGCACTGGCGCTGCAGCATGAAGTGGACTTCGTCGCGTTGACGGAGGAACAGGATGGCATCGAGGAAAAGCGCGAGGTGTTTTCCTCGTTCTGCCGTGAAGTCGAGTTCGTTCCCTTCGCCCATCCGCCGTGGCAGAAACTCTTTCCCCAACGCTTGCTCAATCCGCTGCCAAGCAACGTGCAACACTGGCAAAGCCCCGCAGTCAGCGAAGTGGTCAATCGCCGCTTGAAACCCGGACGCTACGACCTCGTCCACATCTGCGATCTCGTGCTGATGCCTTATGTGCTGCCCCACAACCATCACACACGCTTCGTCGTCGATCGCAGCCGTGTCGATTTGCAGTTCCAGATGATGGAGCATAAAACTCTACGCTTTTCCACCCGTGACCGACTCCTGCGATGGGAAAGTTATGCCAAGCTCTGGCGCTACGAAAAGAAGCTCGCCCGCGAAGCCCTACTGGAAGTGGTCTGTGGTCCGGACGATGAGGTTTTCCTACGCCAGCACGTGGATTCCAAGGCACCCATCATGGTCGTGGCGAATGGGGTGGACCTCGAGTATTTTCACCCATCATCCGCGCCCGATGCCCGCGCTGAGGAACCCACCGTGATCTTCTGTGGCGCGATGGACTACAGCCCGAATGTCGATGCGCTGCGCTGGTTCTTTGAAAGCATCCACGAGAAATTGCTCCAGCGCCTTCCCGAAGTGCGCATTCTGATCGTTGGCAAAAATCCCATCGCAGAAGTGCAGGCCTATCGCTCACTACCCGGTGTCACTGTCACTGGCGGGGTACCGGATGTGCGTCCCTACTATCGGCGTGCCTGGTTGCAGATGGTACCGCTTCGCATCGGTGGAGGCACTCGTCTTAAAATCGTCGAGTCGCTCGCCATCGGAACGCCCGTCGTTTCCACCACCATCGGTGCCCAGGGGCTCGAACTGAAACATGGTGAAAATATCCTGCTCGCCGATGATCCGGATTCCTTTGCCAGCGAGATTTCACGCGCTCTAACAGATCCGGAACTGCTTCAGAAGATCGAGCAGCACGGCATTACCACCGCCACCGAGCGCTTCGGCTGGCCGGCCATTGGTGCGCGTCTCGCCCGTCACTACGACACTCTCGTTTCAAAACCCGAAACCTCAACAGCCAGCCACTGATGAACTCATTTCCCAAAGCAGTCTCCGTCGTCATGCGCAGCTTCAATGAGGCATGGGCCATCGGCGACACGATCGAACAACTCTTCAACCAGGATTTCGACGGCGAGATCGAGCTCATCGTCATCGACTCCGGCTCCAGCGACGGCTCGATTGAGATCATTGAAAAGTCAGGCCGTGCGCGTCTCATCCAAATCCCACTCGGCACCTATGTGCCCGGCGTCGTCCTCAATCAGGGAGCTCGCGAAGCATCGCATGACTGGATCGTTTACCTGAATGCCGACGCCACACCGGTGGGAAAGGACTGGCTAGTCAATCTTTTGAAGCCGTGTGTCGAAAATCCGAAATTCGGCGCGGCTTTTTCTCGGCAGGTGCCCCGTCCCGATTGCCAGGCGGTTTTCGCTCACGATTACGACCGCTGCTTCGGCCCTGAGCGCGAATCAAAGGATTGGGATCACTTTTTCAGCATGGTCAGCTCGGTCACGCATCGCTCGGTGCTCGACAAAGTTCCGATCCGCGAGGATCTGCAATATGCCGAGGACGACGAGTGGACGCGGCGCTTGGTAGAAAACGGTTACGAGGTTCTATACGTCATGGAATCGGTGGCAATGCATTCCCATAACTACACGCTGCGCCAATCCTATAAGCGCTCCTTCGGCGATGCGAAAGCCATGGCCGCCACTAGCACAGTCCCACCGCGCAATGTGAACTATTATTACTTCGTTTGCTTCGGCCTGCTCAAGGATGCCATCCGCGATGCGAAATGGTGCCTCCGCAACGGCAAGATTAGCGGCCTTCCTCATGCCATCGCCGTGCGCCTCGCCCAGCGCCTTGGCCGCCGTGACGGGCATCACACCGGCTGGAAATTCTACAACCGCGACTCATGAAAATACTCGTCATCACCAATCTCTATCCACCCCACGAAATTGGTGGATACGAACTTCGTTGTCGGGACGTTTGCGATCGCCTCGGGGCATCCGGCCATGACGTCCACATTCTGACTTCCGATCATACTGTCGCCGGTCGTCAAAAAATCGCCGAACCGCATGTCTCCAGAAAACTCCGTATCAACGGCATGTATGGAAATCCATGGCTGCCGATTCAGCAGCTTTATGGACTGGAAAAACACAACCACCAAACCCTGGCGCAGGAGATAGAATCAGTGAGACCGGACATCATCCACGTCTGGAACATGGGTGGTATTTCCAAGTCGTTGCTGCTCCGCCTTGAGCAGGGCGAAATCCCTGTCGTTTATGATGTTTCTGACCACTGGATCGCCCGCAGCCTCCGCGCCGATGTCTGGCTTTCCTGGTGGAATACACCGGGCTCGTTTGCGCGTTCCGCACTCCGGGGATTTTTATCAGCCACCGGCATCCGCAGCATCATCGACCGCAGCGTGCCCACCGGTTCCTGGGACGGCATCAAGTTCAAGCGCATCTACTTTTGCAGCGCCTTCATGCGCGATCTAACAGCCTCGAAAGGCTGGGCCGTGAGCCACGCGGATGTCATTCACTGCGGCATTGAAACCGCCGAGTTTCCTGCGAAATCCGATCACTCGCGGTTTGAAAAGATGCTCTGGGTCGGCCGTCTATCAGAAGACAAGGACCCTCTTACCGCAGTCCGCGCCCTCGCCGCCGCCCACCGCAATGGCCTCACTGAACTCACCCTTGATCTCTACGGCCATGGTAATCCCGATTACGTTGCCAAGGTGGATGCGGAAATCGCGAGCCTCGGACTCACGAATTCTGCCTTTAGAAAATCCGCGCCGGCGCCTGAAATGCGTAAGCTCTACTCGCAATACGACGCGCTGCTTTTCACCTCCAACTGGGGCGAGCCCTTCGCGCTCACGCCGCTCGAAGCCATGTCATCCGGCCTTCCGGTCATCACCTCGCTCGATGGCGGTCAGCCGGAACTCGCCCGCCACGAAATCAACTGCCTCATTGCCGAAGCCGCGAATCCCGAGCTCTACGCCACCCGCATCGCGGAGCTCCACGCCTCACCGGAACTCCGCAGGTCGATTGCCACCACCGGCCTCGACGAAGCCCGCACACGCTTCGACATCGATCCGATTGCCCGGCAGATCGAGGCCTTCCTTCGCGAGACTCTTAAGTCATGAGCATCCTGTTCTACGATGACAGCCCAGTCTTCGGTGGCCACGAAGTAATGAGCCTGCTCGGCCTCGAAGCCGTTCTAACAGATTTCTCCAACTCTGTGCATTTCATCGCCGCCTCCGCCAACAACAAGCTCTGCGAAAAGGTCGCCGGCATCGCGGTGAGGCATCCCCACCTCACCTTGGAGACCGTCGGCTGGCATGACTCCAAGCTCGAAGCGCTACGCAACCGACTCCAACCCTCGCGAATCAAGACTCTGGCCAATCGTTTCCGCCAGCTCAGCCCCACTCTCGTCGTCGCCATTCAGGGGAACATCGAACATTCATCGCTTGGGCTCCACGCCGCCCGCCGGGCTGGGATTCCCTGTGTTAGCTACATTCCCGTGCCGCATTCCAACGCGGAAATGGGTGCCCGCTTCGGTGCTCTCCGGGACATCTTCTGCGCGCACCTTTTCAAACTCCCGGATGCCTTCATCACCATCACCGATGAAATGGCGCGCCTGCTCAAACAGCAGGGAGCCACCGCGCCGATCGACATTGTTTACAACGGAGTTGAGACCCAACGTTTCCAGCCCGGCGATGCGAAAGCCGCCTGTGATGAACTCAGTCTGCCATTCGATAAAGTCCGTGTCGGCGTGATCGGGCGCATCGAGTTCCGCCAAAAACAGCAGCACCTGCTCGTCCAAGCGATCGCCTCCGATCCTGCACTCGCTGCCTCCTGTCATCTCGTCTTCGCCGGTGACGGACCTGACATTTCCGCGCTGCAAGACCTTATTCGTCAGCATCAACTCTCAGCCACCGTGCTTCCCTGGTGCGATCCCGCCCGACTCTATCAGGCGCTCGATGCACTGGTCATTCCATCCCGTTATGAAGGCCTGCCACTCGTGATGCTCGAAGCCCTCTCCACCGGCACTGCGGTGCTCGGCAGTGATCGGGACGGCATGAAGGACCTCTTACCCAAGGTATGGCGCTTCGAACCAAACAACCCTGCTGCCCTCTCAACCGCGCTTGGTCAGTTCATCGCAAACCACTGTCCTGCACCCGACCCCGCGCTCGTTAGCCGAGTCCGGGAAACGATGTCGATCGGCTCCTTTAACCACTCATTCTCCGTTGCCGTGCTCCGCCATGTCGGCCCGGCGGAGGCCCATTCACGCTTGCACAGAGAGGTTAACCCGCCACATATTTAACTTATCCAAAATAAGTACCCACATCCCAATTTGGATTCACCTTCAGGAATGAGCGACCCGTCTGGCGAGGATCTCGCCTCGGATTCGGATCGCTCCGGGTCCCCTGCTGCCCGCCGCTTCCGTTTTCCACTCCCCCTTGATCCGATCCGGATGGTCGCAGGGATCCTGACCCGCTGGCCGTGGATTGCGATCGGGATGATCATCTTCGGCACGCTGGGCACACTAGTCGGCATCAAATTGACCAAGCAATCGTTCGCGATTTCCGCCTCCTTGATCAAACGCCGCGTCCCGCAGACCGTGCAGGCTTCTGAAACCGGTCAAGCCTTTCGCCCGGTCGATCTCAACGATGCCACGCTACTCGCTACGCTACTCGCCAGCGAACCACTCGATATCGCCTCGAAACGCGCCGCTAATGGGATCGATTCCAGCACAGCAAAAAGCCTCGTTGAGGCCGAGCAACTCGAAGGGACCGACATATTCTACATCACCTACCATTCTCCGATCAGCCCGGAAGACGCTGTGAAATTTACGGATATCTGGGCGGAGGAAATCAGCTCCTACACCAAGAGACTTCAGCAAACCGAAGCCCGCGATGTCCGTGAGATCCTTGCTAGGGAAGTCGCGGCGATGGAGAAAAAGATCGAGGAAACTAACCTCGAGATCCTCAACTTTTCCAAGAGAGAGGAATACCTGGGAGGAGATTCTCAAGTCACTGCGGCCCTCGGAAAGCTCTCCCAGATCGAACTCGATTTAGAGGCCGCCCGCACCAGCGTTTCGGCCAAGAAACAGCAGTTGGAGAATCTCAGAGAGCAAATCAGCCATCAGAGCCCGGTTGAACTTCAAATCAAAAGCGCCAACGAAGAACTGGCCAACCTTCGATCTACCTACACCGACGAGAACCCGCTCGTTCAAGCGAAACTCCAAAGCATCGAATACCTCGACACGCAGATCACGAAGCTCAAGGAGGCGGAAGTCGCAGAGCTCGATGCCTACACCGGCACACCACTGGGAGACCAACTCTACCTCACCATCGTCGGCCTGCGCAACGAACTGCTTGAATCGGAAAACCGCATCGAGTCCCTTGCAAAACTCCGCCAAGAAACCGCAGAACGTCTCGCCAAGTTTCCCGCGATCATCAGTAGCTACCAAGCACTTCAGAAGAAACGGGATGCCGACATCGAAGGGCTATCTTTGATGAGCAACCGCCTGAAGGAGGCCGAAATCTTCGCCTCCGGCGCACCGGGATATTGGCAGGTCTTCCAAGCCCCCGATCCCCGCACGATCACACCCTCCTCGCTTGTCAAAAAGCCTGCACTGCTCGGGCTTGCTGGTGCCATGGCAGGTGCCGGCATCACCGTCCTGCTCACACTGGTCCTCACCCATCGCACCTCGCGGCGCTCCATTCTCGACTGCTGTGCCGCAACCCGCGCCCCGCTGATTTGCCATCTCCCCACCACACTGGAAAAGGACGCCCAGGCCGCCATCGCCCACTTTTGGATCACCTACCTCGCACCCCGCCTCGACCGTAAAGACCAGATCCTGTTCTGGACAGCAGCCTTAGAGCCCGAAGAGGAGCGCAGGCTGTGGTCGCTGCTTTGCGAAGCCGCCGCAGAAGATACCGGTAAACCCATGCAAATTCTTGATCTAACAGCCGATGCCCTTTGGGCGGAGGACGAGCACTCCGCATCGCTTGTCTGGCAGAACAAGCCGCCAACCGAGCCCGAAAATGATCGCCCTGTCATTCTCCGCGCCTCCTCGTTACCCCCAAAAAAAGCCCGCACGATGCTCGCATCAGTCGATCACTGGATCGCCGTCGTTGCCGGCCAGAAGAAGTCGCTGGCGCGAGCCGTCGAATCACGCCATCTCACGGATGTCTACCTTCCTTCCTGCGGCGGCACCATTGGCTGGACCGAGCGCCCGAAAGGCCAAATCCGAGAGGTCGCAGATATCATCTCCTGTTTTATTGCGAAACGTTTTTCCTGAGAACTACACGCCATGAAATCCTGCATTGCCAAGCTCATCCTTCAGGCCTGCCTGCTGATGCAGTTGCATGCCCAGGACGCTCCGCCGGTGACGGAAACTGTCCCGGGAAACAAAGCCGCTCCCTCACCCACCTCGTGGCGTACCCGCTACGAACTCGGCCCCGGGGATGTCATCAACTTCTCCCTCTTCGGCCGGCCGGAACTCGATCGACCGGGATTCCGCATCGCTCCAGACGGCACCGTCAGCTATCTTCAGGCGCAGAACATTCAGGTCGCCGGACTCACCATCGATGAAGCGCGCCTCGTGATCGAAAAAGGCCTCACTTCGAACTTCCGTTCACCACGCGTCATCATCACACCGGAAGAAGTCGGCTCCAAGCGCTTCACCATTCTCGGCAAGGTCATCAACAAGGGCGTCGTCACCTTGGAGAGACCCATCACGTTGGTCGAAGCCATTGCCAACGCCGGCGGGATCGAAACCGGCCTATTCGAGCGCAACACCATCGAACTCGCGGATCTCGACCGCTCCTTCGTCTCGCGGAAAGGCGAGCAGCTTCCCGTCGATTTCCGTCGGCTCCTCCACGAGGGCGACATGAAATTAAACATCGAGATCGAGCCGAATGATTTCATCTTCATCGCCTCCACGATTACCAACGACTACTACGTGCTCGGCGCCGTGGTGAATCCGGGCGTTCAAGGTCTCACGCCCGACGCCACGGTCGTTTCCGCGATCTCAAGACGCGGAGGCCTGACCGACCGAGCATGGACCGACCGCGTCCTCGTGGTTCGCGGCAGCTTCACCAAACCGGAAGCTTTCGTCGTCAATCTGAAGGACGTGCTCGCCGCGAAGGAAAAGGACTTCAAGCTCCAGCCCAAGGACATCGTCTACATCTCGGAACGTCCGTGGGCGGTGACCGAGGACATCCTCAAGCTGGCACTGTCCGCCTTCGCCACCAGCGCTGCCTCCACCTGGGTCAACCTCAACGTCGATCCGATCCTTACATCGCCGTGATGCTCCGAGCTTTTTCCACGATATTGACGAGCATACTGTGCTGCCTCTGGGGAGTGGGTTGCCAGCAACTCATCCCGGACTCCCAGTTTGATGCCCGTGCTCCGATTCCGCCCGCTCGCGACCTCACGTTCACCGAGGTGAAAATCAAGCGCACCCCCGACCGCAAGCTCCTCACTCCGCCGGTGAAGCCCTACCTCCTCGGGCCAGGTGACATTGTCGAAATCGAAATTGCCGAAGTCGGAGGCACGCTCGCCCGCACTTTCGTCATGCCCGATGGCATGGTCTATTATAACCTAGCAGGTGGTGTCCGTGCAGAAGGTCTCACCACCGCCCAGTTCTCCGAACAACTCCGAGAAGCGCTCATGCGCGACTACTCCAATCCCCTGGTGAACGTCAGCCTCGTCGAAGTCCGCTCACGGCGTTACTGGATCCTCGGGCGCGTATTCAAGCCAGGCCTCTATCCATTGCGCCAACCGACCACCCTGCTTGAAGCCATCTCCCAGGCCGGTGGCCTTTTCACCTCGCGCTTTTCTGGCACCACCGAGGAACTCGCAGACCTTTCCAAAAGCGTCGTCATTCGCGACGGAGAAATTCTACCCGTCAACTTCGAGAAACTCGTCCGCTCCGGAGACACCTCACAGAATATTTATCTCCGCCACAACGACTACATCTACCTCCCCTCCGCCGCCACCTCCACAGTGCTTATCCTCGGCGCAGTCGCCGCACCGCAGGCTGTCGGCTACAAGGACTCCCTGACCTTGATCGACTGCATCGCCCAGTGCAAAGGCCCGGCCAAGGGTGCCTACCTCAAGGAAGTCGTCATCGTCCGCGGCTCACTCGACAAGCCCGCCGCGTCGATCGTGAACCTCCAGGCCATCCTCACAGGTAAGGAAACCAACGTCCTGCTCCAAGCCGGCGACATCGTCTGGATTCCCAAGCGGCCGCTTGGCCTGTTAGAGTCCACGGTAGAACTCGTTTTCCAAGATGCGGCCCGCACCATCGCCTCAGGAGAGGGCTCCCGAGTCGCCGGTAGCGATCAGGAGCCCGTCATCAGTATCCCGCTCAGTTCTCCCTCGGCTTCGCCCTAGCCCGACTTTCGCTGTTAGATTCAAAAATCGCCAAATTTCGCCCATCTGAGGCGCTGGAACCCTTGATTTTACAACATCGGGCCTCGAAAAACGGCTGCGGTGGAGACCCACCCCATGGACACGCCCGACCTGGTCGGGTTATTCTCCATGCCAGTCGATGTTCCTACGCGGCAACAAACGATTCAAAGACGGTAAGACGCACCGCTACTGGAGCGTTGTGGAAAACCGCCGCGTCGCCGGTGGACGAACGGTTCAGAAAACCCTGCTCTATCTCGGCGAGATCAACGACAGCGACCGCGCCTCATGGACTCGCGCCATCGAAGCCGTCGATGAACGCGACGAAACCCGCCAGATTCATCTATTCCCAGAGGACCGCACGCCCGA
>CAZVMS010000060.1:0-18291 GCA_964628795.1 uncultured Haloferula sp.
CGAGCCGGGCGCAAACACTTCATCGACACCATCAAACTCATTGCCTACCGCAGCGAGACCGCCCTCGTCCATCTCGCCCGCGAATCCCTCCGCCGTACTGACGACGCCCGCAGCTTCGTGCGCGGCCTCATTCAAACGTCCGTCAACCTGCGCCCCGATCTGGTTTCAGGAGAACTCCGCATCGAACTCCACGGCCAAGCCAACCCCGTCCACGACACCATCGTCGTCCGGCTCTGCGAAGAACTCAACGCCACTGAGACCCACTACCCCGGCACCAATCTGCTCCTCAAATACATCCCACTGAGGTCATCCCCTTTCCTCCCGGGTCAGGATGTCTGAGTCTGGGGTCGGCGACGTGGATGATCGACGGTTTTATTCAGACTGGTCACGAGAAGCGTCGGCTTTTCCTCAGTCGCTACGATTTGGTTACGGAGCTCAGGTCTTCAGCGGTTCAACCGGGTTTGGATTTCCCCGAGACGGAAAGCGTCCGTCCGCGCCAGGAGGTGACTCGTGATTATTCGGAGACGACCCGGGGCCTTTCTTCCTCTGCGGCCTCCCTCTGAAGCACGATGGTGCGGTAAGCGCCGCGGAGCAAGCTCCTCGATGGCTCGCTCCCGGGCCCGAAGCAGGGGCGGGGCCTGCACGAGGAAATCGTAGAAGGGCGCCCATGCTGCGTAGATGAAGCGGTTCCAGTGGTTTGGGCGGGGCATGGGAAAAGGATAGCCGTATCACCGGCATGGTGCGATCTCTTCGATTTTCCGTGATCGTGGAGTGAGTTGTGTGCTCGGAAACGACGCGCCGCCGCCGGAGTAGCCTCGGTGGATGCCGCCGGTTCTCACAGTCGGATGGCCGCAGGGTGTAATGTCACCACGTGGTGACGCTCTGCGGGAGGGCTACCTCGTTCGGCTGGCTGTATAGTTCGCCTCCAGCAACTGTCTCGCCTGGCTGACTCCTATGAACCAGCCGTCGGGCCGGACGGTAGGGCTCGAAAGTAATCCTACAGGAAATGAAACTCCCGTTAATAAAATGCCATTATCAACGCGGAAAGCGGAACATCCTTGAAATAGGGGATTGACAACATCGTCGGGAGTCAAAAGCTTCGAAGCGACAAAGCTGTATGAAAAAACAATTTGCTATTATCATCGCTTCATGCGCTCTTTCGACGTATTGTTCAGGATCTCTCTTCATTGATTTTACCGAAGAAAGCGTTCCGACTGGGACTGGCTCGCAAGTGACTGTAACGATCTTTGGGTCGATCAATACTGCGGCATTTTCAAATGTTGTGACTGAGGATACCGGGGGCCAGGGTATTGATGGGAATGTTTTTATCAGCAGTAGTTTGGTGCAGTTTGGAAACCGCCCTTTTTTCCCAGGAGCGGTGCGGCTTGGGGCGCAAAGCTCGACAGTAAATTGGTATCCGGGCAACCTCTTGAATATGCCCTCGGGTATTTCATTTGGAGATGCAGGATTCCAACTGGAGCGTAACCTTACTGGAGGGATCATGACCTTGGCTGTGGCCGACGGGGTGAGTGGCGTTCTTGCATATCCGGGGCCGATGACAACGCTTCTTGCGAATACCTCGCTCGCGAGCTTGGGGGTGACTCCTGTCGAGGCCACAGCTGGCCCCTATATCTCGACTGCAAGCTCAAATGGCATTACGGAGACTCTGACGGTAACCTTCAATGCCGGCGGAATTCCAGAGCCATCGAGTGCCGTGCTCTTGTTAAGTACACTTTCGCTCATGTTTGTGCGGCGGCGCTAGGCGTGCGTAAAACTCAAATTACATAACCTCAAAAAGGTACAATTATAAAGGATCGTGAGCGAAATCTGAAGACGCATGGTGTTGACGTGATTTCAGCCCAAGCTTCAGAGGAAGTCGCGGATGGTGTGGAGGCGGACTTTCGAGGTGGCGGGATCGGTGTAGAGGAAGATGAGGCCACGGGTGTCTTTTTTCAAAGGCCAGTTGCTTTCCATGAAGGGGCGCCATTTGTCGTTCTTCATGAGCAGAAGGCTGGCGTGGCAGAGGTCTTTGCCTTGGTCGGCTTTGGGGGTGATGACTTTATGCTGGGCGGGTTTGAGAGCGAATTTCACGCCTCCGACTTCTCCAGCGATGTCTTCGAGGGAGAGGTTGTAGAAGAGGAGTTGTCGCTCATCAAAATGCTTGGGGCCGTCGTTCAGGGTTAGGACGCGGAACCCGTCGGCGTTTTTGGGGCCTTTGCGCAGGAGGATGACGATTTGTCTCTTGGCGCTGCGTGCTTTGCCCCGACCCCAGGATTCGAATGTTGACTTTCCTTCACCGTCGGTGGTTCGCTGTCCAAAGTCCCATGCTTCCATAGCGGGAACAGTGTAGGGGTCGGAGAGGCAGTTGGCGGCGAGTTGGACGTCGATGGTGCGCTCGCCAAGGTTTAGCTGGACGGGGCTGTCGTCAGCAGATCTGGGGAAGGCCATGAGCCGCAGAGAGACGTTGTTTTCCTGGGCGAAGCTTAGAAGAGTGCTGAGGAGAAAGAGGATTAAGGTTTTCATGCAGTGGGTTTCAGACCTCGGTGGACTTTAGGAAACGGAAGTTTACGATGCGGATTTGGCGACCGAATTTCTGATTTTGCTCGGATTTGAGGTCTGAGGTTTTTTCGAAGTCTTCGTCGGAGGGGTCAAGGTAGTCGGGGACGCGCTGGACGACGGCTTCGCACCAGGCGCGGGCGAGGACCTTGCCGGCGGGATCGAGGGAGTCTCCGTAGGTGCGGATGACGAAGGTGTCGCCGCGTGGGGTGAGTTGCCCGGCGAGGCCGCGAAGGATGTCGGCTTGATCGACGTAGGCGGCGCTGCCGTAGGCGATGGGACCTTCGAGGGCTTCGGAGAACTCGGGACTAAGTTCGCTGGTTTCCGGGTTGGAGAAGCTGCGGGCTCCGGATTTGAAGCCGGAGTTGATGGAGACGTCCTTGTCGTCGAGGGCTGCTTGGAGGGCCCCCTTGAGGGAGAGCTCTTTTTTAGAGCCGTCGAGGCGGCGGTTGACGAACTCGGAGAGCGAGAGGAAGGGGCCTCGGAGACGGACTTGCTCGACCATGGCGACGGCGAGTTCGTCGATTTCTTCGTCGGTGAGTTCTCTCCAGCCGGTCCATTGTTCGGGTTCGGCGGAGTCGGACTGGCTGCCGATGGTGGCTTGTCCGTTGGGCATGCTAAATCCGGCGATGGGGGTGCCTTCGATGGTTTCTTGCTTGAGGCTTGTTTGGCCGAGTGAGCGTTTGGCATCAAGGTAGGCGATGCTTTTTCCTCTGAGGCTGGCGAAGAGGGCGCGCCATGCATCAACTGAGGTGGAGTTGATGTTGAAGGGGCCTTTGACGATGATGTGAGAGGCGAGTTCGTCGATACCGTCAAAGTTGGTGGTGCTGCCGCTGAAGTATGTCTTCAGGGTGTCTTCGGTGAGGGAGCCGAGGTAGGGTTCGAAGCGTGAGTTGAGAAGTTTGCCGCTGCCGAAGAAGAAGTCTTGAGCGATGGATTGTGGGGAGCCTCCGATGCTGCCGCTGAATGCCTGGGTGCGGGCGTCGGCGATGGAGGAGAAGAAGTATTCGTCCCAGAGTGCTTTGTTGGCGAGGTAGGAGTGGTCGGCGAAGACGACGGATTTTGCTCGGGCGTTTTCGGTGAAGTTCCGGGTCCAGTTGCCGTAGGCGCGGTCGGGGGCGAGGTGAGGGTGAGCGTAGGAGTTTCCGATGGCTTGGAGGGTTTGGGGAAAGAGGCCGCCTTGGCCACTTGCGGTGAGGGCCTGGAAGTTCGAATTCGTTTCACTTGCTCCAGGTCCAAGATAAGCGTTTCCGAGGCTGAATCCACCGAGCTGGGCGTGACTGAGTGATGCGATGGAAATCGGTGGGGCGACGGGGATTTCCTGCTGGACGACGTGGGTGGTGCCGGACTCGGCGGTGTAGCCTCCACCGTAGTAGCCGTTGTTAGATCGGTCGATGCTGACGTTGGCCTCGAAGGCGGAGTTGATGTCGTCGACCCACCAGTTCCAGCCGTGCTGATAGAGGGCGTCGGAGTCGCTGCGATCAATGAAGACGGTGCCGGTGATCGGGCTGGAGTGGAGGAAGGGGCGCGAGGGGAACTGTCGGCCAGCGAATGATCCCTGATTGCTGGCTTCTGCCGTTTCACAGCCGGCCATGAGGTTGACGAGGAGGAATGGGACAGCGCCGGAGATGATTTCGCGGCCGGATTTGGGTTCGTATTCGAGCTTCTGCTTACCGTCTGGAAGCCCGAGGTTCATGAGGTCGCGATTGAAGCTGGTCTTAGCACCACTCATGCGGCTGACGAGTTGGAACTGCCGCGCCATCCACTTTTGATTCTGCCCTGCGGAGCTTTGGCGGTTGAAGAACTGAAGGGCGCTTCCGTTCGCGAGGTCCTGGGTTTCGGAGGCTTCGATGCTAAATGAGATGGAGTCTCCCGCACTGAAAGTCAGCGCTCCGTTTTTATCCCCACTGGGTGGCTCGATGTGGGCGGCATTGTTGCTGCGATCCGAGCGCTTGAGCTGAATGTAGCGCTCGGGATCCCAACCAGGGACGACTTCACGGTCGGCGCGGAAGACGTCGGAGTTCTTCAGTTCGTTGAGGCTGGTGTTGGCGAGGGAGAAGACGCGAACTTGTCCCGGCTCGAAAATGACAGGGCGTGTGCCGGAGAAGTAGACGGTGAATCCGGTGTCCCGGTCGCCGCTTGTGGCACCGTTTGCGAGCCAAGCGAGGGAGGTTGGAGTGGTGGAGGTGTAACCTTTGCCGACCTTGGTCCAGCGGATTGCCATTGGGAGGTTGAAGAATCGGAACTGGGTGGCGTACTGGGCACCGAGGTTCATCGTGAGAGGAACGTTGTAGGGGTTCCAAAGGGTGATGGCGGGGGTGATGCCGACGTTGAGCTTATGGGTATCGTTGTTTCTGGGGTTGGCCCTTTTTTCCGCGTCTGTTCGCGGTTCCGAGAGCATGCTCAGGAGGAACTGGACCTTGATCGGGACGGGGAGGCGGTAGAGGTTGGTGTATTCGCGGAGGAATCTTGATCCATCGCCGAAGTCCGGGTTTTTCACCTGAATGCCGGAGCGAAGTTCGCGGGAGCTGTATTCAAGCTGTTCCTTGTAGAGCTGATAGTAGGCGGAAAGGTCCTGGATGGGGACTTGCTCGGTGTTTCTTCCGAAGCGGTAGAGCATGAAGTCATCGGAGGTGTCGCGAGTGCTGATAGGACGGCTGAGGAGTCCGCTGAGGTCGCGTTTCATGCCTCCTTCGCGAACATCTGTTAGAAGGCCGCGGGAGTAGAGGGTGGTGGCGTGGAAATACTGTTGGTAGTCGTTTTTCTGATCGATGCCTTCGACGAGTTCAAGGGATGGTCGGGAGATGGATTTGGTGAACCCGGTGGAGTCCTCAACGCCATCGAGTCCTTCGAGCAACTGATGACCGGTGTTTCCGGGGGCTTGATGGTGGAGGACTTGCTCGGCAAGGGAGTCGAGTCCGTCCTGCGTTTCATCTTCGAGCAAGCGGGCCTTGGTGCTTTCGTCGGCAACCCACCAAGCGATGCGTCCTCTGTTAGAGGCGGATGAAGTGATGGGATTGAGGGCGGCGAGGACGTGATCTTCAGTTGGGGCGGTTCCAAGTGAACCTTCGCCAACGAGTTTGACGGCTTTGTCTTGTGATCCTGGAGTGACGGAACCGGAAAGTGAGGTGCTTTGCGGGGAGGACACGCTTGGGCTGAATCCTCCGTCCGGCAGCGAGACGAGCCACGAACGGAAGTGGTCGGCGCGGGCTTCGGTGTAGGTTGGGCTCATGCCGGGGTTGAGAGAGGCGGGTATGGTGGCGTGATCGCTGGCTTGGTCGCCTCCGCTTGGGTCGGACTTGCCGGCTTTCCATGAATCCCAGACGCCGGTCCAGTGTCGGTGCGGGGCGCTTTCGTTCGCGATGTCTCCCGGGGCGGTGATTCTTTGATCGGGGCCGACGTGCTTTTGGAGCTCGCCGAGGGCGATCATCATGGCGAGGCGGGCGTTCGCGCGGGCCTCGGCGATGGCGGCGGTGCTGGAGCTGCTCCGCACGGAGACCGTTGCCAAGCTAAGGAGACCAACGGCCAGAAGGGCCAGAAGGATCATCATCGAGATGGTAATGATGAGCGCGAATCCCGTCTTGGGAGTCAGGCGGAGCGATAAATTGGATTTTTTCACTGCAGGGAGACTTTGGGTTTAAAGTGTGCTTACAATGTGATTTCGCAGATGGCAAAAGTGTTCGTCTGTTCTTGGGGATTTTCTTTGGAAAACTTCTATTCTGTGGCGACCATTCGGACCCTCATTCGGGCGAAGGCGGCTGTTTTCGGAGGTAGACCGAACTCGAGTTTCCAGCGGCTGTCGCCGAGATCCGATGCTCTCTCAAGTGTGGCTTCCTGACCTTCGATGCTCCAAGTGCCGCTTGAGAAGGTGACTCGCGACTCGCGCCAGCTCTCAAGCTTGTCGGAGAGCATGAGGTAGAACTCGGCGTTCGGCACATTGGACGGGAGCTCGATACTGACAAGGGCGGCAAGTTCCGATGAAGACGGTGGTGCGGTAGTGGCATTGATGGTTGAAATGCCACTTACTTTCTGAAAGACGAGGATGAGTGATTCAGTGCTGAATTTGACTCGTGCAGACCCCCAGACGGCGACCGGGTTGTTGGTGCTATTGACCGATCGGAGGATCAATTGATCGACCCCGGTGACGTCGAGATCGACATCGATGGGTGATGAGTTGCGGGCCCGGGCACCGGAGGAATAGAGCACGACACCATCGCCGAGGATTTCGAAGGTGACGTTGGATGAGGTCGGTGAAGTATTCGAGTGGGCGATGGTTGTGAGGAAGCGGGTGTAGAGTCCACCGAGGGTGAGGGTCAGGCTCGAGTCGCCTGTGGAGGAGATTCCCTTGGGCACGAAGGCTCCATTGGCGAGCAGGATGCTGGAAGCGGTGGGGCTGTAGTCGCGAAAGAGGCTTCCGAAGGACGTGGCCCATGAGAGATCCGAGACGGCGAGTTCGTCGGCGGAGATCCTTTCGTGATTTCCTTCAGGATCGGCTGCCCAGAGCTTGTGCAGGCGCTGCAAGCGGTCGGCGATTCCGGGGTGGACAGCGTCCAGGTCGGTGCTTTCCCCGATGTCGGTGTCGAGGTTGTAGAGGGCGGTGTTGTTGTTCTGGTTGACGAGTTTCCATGGCCCTTCGCGAATGGCCCATTGGTCGGTCAGGTAGTAGTGGACCACGGAATGGGGAGAGGCTGCGGAAGCAGATGCTAGCACGGGAAGGATGTCGCTTCCATCGACGCGGTTGGGTAGACCAACATTGAGCAGGTTGGCCAGCGTTGGCATTAGATCGGTGCTCATGATGAGCTGGGTCCGGGTTTCCCCGGCGGGAAGGACTGCCGGCCAGCGAATGATGGCAGGCACTCGCACTCCGCCTTCCCAGACGGTGAACTTGTTTCCGCGGTAGGGGCCGCTGTCCCCGCCACCCGAAGGCACAGGGGCGCTGGGGTTCCACATTTGAGTCCGGGACTCGAGGGAATGACCGTGGTCGCCAAAGAAGATGACGATGGTATTCTCGGCGAGTTCAAGTTCGTCGAGCTTGTTGAGGATCTGTCCGATCTGATGATCGAGCGTGCTGACAAGTGCAGCGTAAGAGCGCCGTGGCTCGGCCAGGCCGCTGTAGCTTTGATAGAAATTCTGGTATGGCTGGACCGGGTAGTGCGGCGTGTTGAAAGCGACGTAGGCGAAGAAGGGTTCGTGCCGGTGCTCTTCCATGAAGGCGTTGGTTTCCCGGACGATGAGATCACCAAAATGGGTGCCGTCTTCGGTGATGGAGGTCGAGTCCCGCCAGAGGTCGTGTGTTTCGATGACGCGGCTTGCGTAAGGCAGTCCGTTTGAGGCGTCCCACTTGAGCCGGTCGTGTTCGTAATTTTCAATCGTTCCCTTGAGGAACCCGTAGAAGGTGTCGAAGCCGTGTCGGAGTGGCTCGCCCGTCGCGTCGCCGAGGTGCCATTTGCCAAAGAGTCCGGTATGGTAACCTCTCGTCTTGACGAGCTCGGCCATGGTGAATTCGGAGGTCGGCATTGAGGAGCCATTGCCCGTAATGCCGGTAGCAAGTGGATAGCGGCCGGTGAGGAATGCTCCCCGTGAAGGCGTGCAGACCGCTGAGGCGACGGTGAACTGGGTGAGCTTGAGTCCCTCTGCCGCAAGGGCATCGAGATTTGGGGTTCTGAGGTTGGCGGCACCGAAGCAGTTGAGGTCGATGCTGCCGTGGTCATCGCTGACGATGAGAAGAACGTTCGGCCGATCCGAAGAGCTCTGGGTGGTCGGAGGGGCGCTGCGGGGTGCTGGGCGGGAGGTCCCGATATTGGCGACGAGATACTCCTCGACGCCGCTGATTTCCTCCTCACTCAAGGCGCGGTTAAAGACGATAACTTCTGCAACGGAAAGATTGCCGGGAGTGGCCGGGTTGCGGACGTCTCCGACAAAGAGTTGTCCGCTGTTAACTGTATAGTGGTTGCTGTTAGATGAATAGGCGGTGCTGCCATCAAACAGCTCCTTGATCGATCCGGAGCTGCCCGAGTCGAACACGGTGGTACGGATGAAAACGCGGTCGAGTGGGTGGGCAATGGTGTGGCCGGCTAGTGATCCATTGTCCTTTCGGATCGTCGGGTCAGTAGCCAGATTCATATGGGGAAATGATGGGGCCACCGGGCTTAGTGGATTGAAAGAACCGATGCCAAACGGTCGGAGGTTGCCATCGCGCTGTGTGGCCCGGTAAACGACCACGGTCGTTAGGTCCGAGTAGCTGGCAGCGCCCGATGGACCCGTCAGTAATTCACTCGCGGATTGGGAGAAGAACAGCGACGAAAAGCTCTTGCCAGAGAAGAGACCGCTGCTGGGCGATTCCGTGATGATCTCGGGATCCGTCAAACCGGCGACGGTGGTCAGATTGTGCCGGTTGGGACCGAGGTCGTACCATCTGCCATCCTGGAAATTACTAGCTGGGTCGGCCAGCCACGTGACGAGATTTGCCGCGAGGGAAGGATCACTCGGTGAGAGCGGGGCACCCGACAAATCGAGGCACAATGAGAACGCCAGGAAGGCGCGCTCCATGGGGATACTGGCCTGATGGGATGCTAGACCAGAAAGCATCCGCCGATGGCGGGTTGGAGGTTGAGTCATGGATGGCGATGCGTGAGGAAATCGGCAGTTCGGGGGGCGAACGCTTGCGGATCAGTCTTCCCGCACTTGATAGAAAAACCGGGTTTCGCCCGCTATGTGGGAGTAGCTGAGGTCGGTATCGTCACCGTTGATGTCGGACACGGTGAGTTCGGGCCAAGATGAAATGTCGGCAAGGTCGCTGCCGCCGAAGACACTGTAGGTCTTCCCGGCTTTGGAGGTGAAGATCATCGTGAACTCGCCCGTGGTTCCATCAAGAGCGGTGGATACGACCGGGATATCCGCGCTGGTTTCGAAGCTGGCCAGCAAGTCAAGCGGCGTGGCGGTGGCATTGGCCAGGTCGGTGATCTGCTGGGCGCTAAGAATTTGAGGGTAGATCGCAAAGTCATCGAGAGCGCAAAGCTGTGTGGTGCCGTCACGAGCGCCGAGTTGGAGATCCTGGCTGCAGGTGATTTTCCCGGTCAGGCTGGAAATGCTGATCGAGCCCTCCGGGATGGCGACTCCATTGAAAAAGATCGAGAGAAGATTGTTGGTTCGATCCACATTGAGCGTCACATGAACCCACTGGTCCGCTGGTTGAGTCACATTTTCAAAACCTGGGACGTTGTTGGAGATCACACTGTTGCCATCAACGTCATTGATGCGGAGGTTGAAGACGCCAGTCGCAATCGTCCCTAACTGCAGGCCGCCAGCGGCGGTACCAGCGACACAATCGAAGACCATCGCGCCTTTCGGGTCTTCATCGCTTGTGGCGTTGTAGGACCAATAGGAGATGGCAAAGCTTTCCATTCCGAAGTCGAGCGCAGTGGCCGTGCCCCCATCGTGGGTCTCGGCAACAAGGTAATCGGAATAGAGGTGACTTGAGTTGAACGACCATCCGGCTCCCGCGAATGCTTCGCCGTAGATTGGATTGGTGGAGAGGTCGGTCAGTCCCACTTCAGTGGTGGTGAGCGTGCCGTAGCGGTCTATTGGAATCAGCGTGCTGGGATCAAGCGTATCAAAGTCCCAGTAGTGGCCGACCGGAACCGCTTCCGGTGGTGTCGCGTCCAAATCCCGGATCTGCAAGGCGTTGAGGTGAGGGCGGAGGCTTGCCGTATTGTTCGGGTTGGGGTTTGAGCCCACGATTAGCAGATAGAGATCATCTCCGTCAGCGGTGAAGGTCCCGGTCACAAATTGCCCGAAGATCGTGCTTGTGTCGTTATTCGGATCGGCCTCCAAGGCTACGGAGGGCCCCGTGATGATGCTGCCACTATTGGTGACCCATCCAGTCGTAGAAACCGTGAGACTGGGGTCATCGCTTGAAGAGAAGGTCATCACCCGGTCATACAGGATGTTCGTTGCAGGGGCCGCACTTGTCCGCTGGTCGCAGTACCAAAGCTGGATCTCATAATTGTGACCCGGTATGAGAGTAGCCAAATCGCTCAGTTTCAAGAATGCTGTCTCGGTCGGATTGCCGGGACCCAATCCATCGCCAAAGGTGCCTGCAGTAGCGCGAGCACTATTGAGAAGGTCGTTATAGGCGTCATCGCCTGTCGATCCACCAGACAGCCCATTGCCGTAATTGTTGTTTCCCCACTCGGAAGGAACAAACCTGGTGAATGAAACTCCATTCGCGACCGTGGCAGGGCCATGGACATTGAGGGCTGAGGCGAGAACACCATTGTTCGAGATCTCGCTCAGATCCCCGGTGACGTCTTGGGACGCTCCCCAAGTGATCGTCGACGCGGTGAGAGAACTGGTTCCGCAGATGACGCAGATGGAGTAGGCGAGGAGAGGTCTTAGGTTTATAGTCATGGATTGGTTTAGAGGTGGAAGGTATAATCGAATTCACTGGTCCTTTGGGGAACCCTTATGGACCGATTCTGCACTTGTGTGAGGGACGTTTCAGTAGAGTGATAGAACACACATTTACCGCCGGCGACGGATCAGTGTCATGCCTCCGGCAAGCACAGAGAGGAAAACTGCTGACGGTTCAGGGATCGCACGTACCTGGAAGGCGTTAATATGGGGCCTGAGGTTCAAGGCGGAGTTGGGGTGAGTTCCCTGCACAAGGAGATAGAGCGGATCGGTGTCGGCTGTGAATGTGCCGATGGCGTATTGACCGATCGCGGTATCGCCGTCACCGGTATAATTGCCGGGATCGGCTTCCAAGGAAACGGTGGCAGACCCCGGGCCAGAATTCCCGTCAACGATGCCACCAGCGAGGATTGTCAGGGGGCCGCTAGAAGAACCGAATGTCATCACCCGATCTTCGATTTCCCCATTACTCTTCTGATCATTGTACCAGATCTGAATTTCGTAGGCCTGCCCCGGCACGAGAGTCATGAGTGTATCGAGTTGAATGACACCTGTTTGAGTTGGATTTGCAGCCGATCCTCCTGAAGCAGCGAGCGCGTATTGCAGAATGTCGTCATAGCCGCTATCTCCCGTGGTGGATGAGCCAACAGCGGTCGTATTGATTGGTCGCAGAGCGTTGGACACCGTGACTGTCCACCCAGAGGGAGTGAAAGAGCTGAAGGAGACTCCGTTGACCGTCACGACAGATGAGCCTCCCCTCGCATTCCAAGCTCCCAATGAAGTTCCGGTTGTTGAGATTTCGTTCAGTGCACCGGTGACGTCTTGAGCTGAACCCCAAAGAATCGAGGTGGCGGGAAGGGCTGGCGATAGAAGAAGGGCAACTAGTGGGATGTGTATAGGTTTCATAGCGGTTGATTGGTGGTTTTTAGGATTTGATTAATCGGGTTGCGGGATGTGTTTGAGTGAGTTGATAGAGAGGTTGTAATTATCAGGCATTCGGTTTTTCAGGGATGGCCAATGAAGCCCTGATCAGCAGGGGTGGGTTGGAAGTTGAGAGAGCCGGCTTAGCGGGCACGGCCCATCTCATAGAGTTCTAGGATTGTCTGTTCGGGGATGACTCCCTCAAAGAGTTGAAGCTCGTCCAAGTCCGCTTGCAGAGTTGGAACCTTGGTGTCGAGACCGAAGCCGATGGCCATCGGGTTGGCGTGCGGGCCGCTGGTCACAGTCTGAACTTCCCGACTGGCGGGTGGCCCCTCTGGACCAAAGTGGTGGAGCAGGGGCCTACTCGTTCCGTCGAGATACAGCGAACACTCAGGCATCTCGTCGGCGATTGCAGGGCCGTTGAAGATCGCGACAAGGTGGTGCCAGTGCCCGTCATCGACCGGGGTCTCGCAGAAGTAGTCGTCCGCCCCTAGGGATATACCCGGCAGTAGTTCTCCGTCGTCGTTGTTTCTCGTAAACCAGACTTTCCACTTCCCGTTGTAATGGTTTTCGAGTGAACCCCAGCCGACTACAGCTGGAAAATGGGATGCTGAATGAGCTCCCGGCGGGATCCTGAACCAGAATGCCACGCTACGCGGGGTGTCTCCCGAGAAACCCGGCCAATCCGTTTGGATCCAGTCACCCTTTCCGTTAAAGGCGATGGCGTTGCCGACAACGCCCGGGATGACACAGGAGGCGGGGGTGCTTGAAACGAGGCGGGCTTCGATGGAGGTAGCGTCCGGATGTGACCCCGTGACTGATAACTGGTCTCCAACTAGGTCATCGAAAGAGATGCTGATCGAGGGAAGGCTCGAAGGAAGTTCGGTTAAGAAAGCCTCGGGTCTGACGGCGGTTTGGCTGAGCCGTCCTACAAAGTTGACCGTTCGGGCCTGCCCAGCTTCTAAAATGACTTCCTCTTTCCGACCGAGCAAGGCAGTGAGTGCCACCCTGCCCTTGAGCACGTGAACCTCATCGTTTTCATCGGGTTGGGAGATGACTCCAAACTCGGTTCCGAGATCGACCACCTCCAGCTCTGGCGTCTGAACTTGGAATCCGACCGCCTTGGTTGGGACGTGAAACCAGGAGGAGCCCCGGTCAAGACGGAGGCTGTTTTCCTCAAGCAGGGTCAGATCGGCTGGCCCTTTGACAATACAGCTGACTCCGGACTCAAAGGTGAATTCCACGCAGCCCTGTTTTACCATCATTCGGGATCCGACGGCGAGGGCGTCGGGCTCTGGCGTTTCCTCGCTCTCGACGGTGTGGGTGATGGTGAGGCGTGTATCCGAGCTTGAGCGGAAGGTGAGCACAGGTGGAGCTTCAGCAATCAGCCGCAAATAGAGGACGGTTGACAGGACTATGATCGCGGCTGCAGCAGCGAGGAGGGCTACGCCTTTAGCTCGCTTGAGGGTCGTTTGGCGTGACTGTTCGGTGAGGGCAGTCTGTTGTTCGAGGAGGTTGGCCGGACCACCGGTCAGGTAGCGCATTCCGGCATCGATCTCTGCATATTCGCAGTAGATTTCGAAGACTGAGGGGTCGGATTTGATGAGGGCCACGACCTCGCGGCAGGCATCTTCGTCAAGGTCGCCATCAACGAAGCGTTGCAAGAGAAGTTCGTACTCACGCGGCTTCATGAGTGGACCCTTTCCAGAGCGAGGTTGGACTTGATGCAGCGCCTGAGACCTGCGCGCAGACGGAAGACAGCCATCCGCAAGGAATCCTGGCTGCGGCCGAAGATCCGGCTGCATTCAGCGATGGACTTGCCCTGCTGATAGTGGTTGAGCAGAACGAGGCGGTCGGCGTCGCGCAACTTGGCGAGGCAGTGCCGGAGCGCGTAAAAGGAATCAGGCGATCGCTGGCTGTGCGATGAGCCACTGTTGATGAATCGCTCGGTAATTGCTGTTACGAGATCTTCGTCAAACACGAGCCATGATTTACGGCGGCGATTGGTCAACCAGGTTCGGACCTCCCAGTAGGCCACGGAGAAGGCCCACGCGCGGAAATTGGTGCCAGGCTCAAAGTCTGCGCGCTTCTTCCAAAGAATGATGTTGGTGTTCTGAACGATGTCGGCAACTTCGGGCTCCCCAGGGAGCAGAGTGTTGACGTAGGTCAGAAGGGCACTCTGGAGCGCATTCATCTGCGAGACGAAAGCCGCTTCCGCAGCATCCGCTTTCTCATTCGTTAACTCGTTGCGGGGATCCACCACTAAAGAATAAGGACGGATTCATGGCTCAGGATCACAGAAAGTTTCAATTTTTTTCAGCCGAGTTTGAGGCGGCTGCAGTGCAAAATGCACAATGCCCTATTGCGTGGGGTGTAAGAAGGGCTGATGGATTGCGCCTCCGAGGTGTCGAGAGTAGGGAATTGTCCGATTCTCAGGCGTTTCAGCCGGAAATGCCGATCTATTCGACGGTAACTCGGGCCCCTTTTTCCGGGACGACAAGATGGCCGAGGGGGCTGCCATCGGCATTATCGATGACCCAGGTGTGATCAACATGGGTGCTGATGATGCGTTCCGCTGCCTTGGCGATGGTTCCGTAGGGGTGGCGCTCGCTCTGCTGGTCGATCCAGAAAAGATGGATGACCTGACCGGAAACGTTGCGAATGAGGAGTGGGGCCTTTCCTTGACCCGGTTTGGAAGGGGGGATGTCTTGTCCCGTGACGAGTTCGATTTGGCGGGCATCCTTGATCTTGCTCGTGCTGCCGTCGATAGGTCTGAGCGGGACTGGATCCTTCGGGCCGAGTTGGCGGAACTGTTTCAGGGTTTCGAGCTGGGTGGGATCACTGGCGAGGTTGGTGAACTCGTGTGGGTCGCTGCTGATGTCGTAGAGTTCTTCACTGCCGTCCTTGTAGCGAATGTATCGGAATCGCTCGCCTGAGACCGCGAAGTCGCCTGGCTTGCCGAGCTGGGTGATGGCGTGATGAGGCCATTCGCTGTCAGGATTCTCCAAAAGTGGGGTGAGGTCGTGACCATGGAGGTTCTCGCGTTCCGGAATGCCTGTTAGAGAGACAAGGGTGCGGAAGGTGTCGAAGGTGGAGACGGGTTTGGAACAGATGCCGGGCTTTGTGCCCGCGGGGAGTCCGGGTGTGCCTTTGGGGACGGATATCATGTAGGGCACGCGGGTGCAGGCACGCCAGCCGGTGTACTTCTGCCAGTGTTCCTTTTCACCCAGGTGCCAGCCGTGGTCGGACCAGAGGACGATGATGGTATTGTCGCGGCGTGGGGATTTTTCTAGGGCATCGAGCACTCGACCAAGCATGGCATCGGCAAAGTGAATGGAGGCGAGGTAGGATTGGACGCCGCGCCGCCATTCTCCGTGCCACTGGATGTGGGGGAAATACTGGTTGCGTGCGAGTTTCCGGCCTGCGGGAGGGACATCGTCCAAATCATCGGGACGATAGCCGGGCGGGAGCTGGATTTCCTCGAGAGGAAAGGGCTCGAAGTATTTGGCGGGGACGAACCATGGTTCGTGAGGGCGATAGATTCCACAGGCGAGAAAGAATGGTTCTTCGGGCGGCGTGGCGAGTTTTTTGGAGACCCAGTCAGTGACGGAGTAATCGCCGCCGAATTCCTCGTCGGTGGCCTCGAGAGGTGCCCAATCGGTTTCGACATACTGCCAGCGACCACCACGCGGGAGGTTCACGGGTCGTTTTTCGGGATAGAGGGTGAAGGGGAGTGGGTTGTCCTTTTGGCGTTCCGGGAAGTAGTCGTCCCAGGAAGGTGGATCGATGATGTAGTGGAGGATCTTGCCGGCCCCTGCGGCGTGATAGCCGTTGTTGGCGAAGTGGCGCGGCAGCAGGGTGACATCCGGCATGATCTCCCGGATCGGCTGCATGTTGTGATAGAGCCCGGACTTCCAGGGTGGGATGCCGGACATGATTGCGGATCTAACAGGTCCGCATGATGGCGCGATGCAGTGGGCGTTGGTGAAGAGGACACTTTGCGAAGCGAGTCGCTCAAAGTTGGGGGTGACCGTCTGCGGGTGGCCGCCCAATGGGGAGATCCAGTCGTTGAGATCATCGACGGCGATGAAGAGGATACTTGGTGGCTCATCGCTGGACCATGCAGAGTTATGGCAGAGAAGCAGGAAGGCCAGGATGCGAGTAATCATGATGGTGTTGATTGGAATTGATCGATGTTTGGGGTGTGGGTCTGGCCACCATGGCAAGCGATGTCCAACTGGGTGCAGTCGTCCGCAATGATGAAGACGAGGTTTGGCTTTTCCGCAGCATGAAGAGGGACGGTGAAGAGAGACAGGAGAAACAGGGTTTCCATGGTAAGCTTACTCCGCTGGAAGCTCCTTGATTCGGATATTGCGATAGAGGACCTCAGCCCATTCGGCTTGAAGGCCGATGTGTCCTTTATCGAGCGGGGTGAATGATCCGTCGGTGTCCATTTTCTGGAAGTTTTCCAATTCGAAGACGACTTCCCCGTTAAGGAGATAGGTGGCTTTCTCGGAACCCATGACCCGGATTTCGACTTCGTTCCATTCGCCCTTGGACTTTTCGACTCCGAGAATCGTTGGGCAGTGCTTGCCCGATTTCAGGGGTTCCTTGGGATCGTAAGATCTTTTGTTGCGGCGGACGTCGACCCGGAGGTGATCACCGAGGACGAACAGGTCGCCAGCATGAAAGCGGCCTTTGTTGCCGGGTCCGTGGACCTTGTCGCCGGGCGACTCGCCAATCTGCATCTCGAGGCAGAAGGGCCAGACTTTGGTCAGATCGCCATGGACGTGGTAAAGCAGGCCGGCATCACGATCCCAGTCACTGCGGGGGGCATAGCGATTTTCAAGCCACTTGTATTCCAGCTTAAGCACGTAATGACGGAACTCCTTGTCGCTGACGAGGCACTCGTTCTCTTGTTTTGAACCCTGCTCTTCTCCGGCGTAGACGTGGATGGCTTTTTCTTCGGCGTTGACGGAGAAGGGTCCTGAATCCCCATCTCCTTTGCTCTTGGCTGACTTCCAACCTTGGAGCGTCTTGCCATCGAAAAGAGGGACAAAGCCTGCTTCTTCATCACCGGACAAGGAGGAGGCGGCGAAGGCGGCGAATAGGAGTGCTTTCAGGATTGCGGTCATCTTTGGAGAAATGTCAGTCGGGTGGGGAAGTTACTGAGTTCTATGCTCCCCTCGGGAGTTCCCTGAGGGGGGAGGGGAAGGCAGGGTTACGGCTTGGGATAGACTTTGGTCTCCCGGGCGCACGTCATCCATTGATCTGACATTATCTGGTCTCGCTCTGGAAACGGCTGTCGCAAATTGTTGAACTCCGTGCGATCTTTAGCGAAATTTATCGACCACTCCTATGAAAAACAAAGCCCCCAAAGCGCTTCTCCTCCTGCTGGCGATTCTGACTCCCTTGTGCGCAATCGCCGCAGATCGTCCGAATTTCATGATCCTCATGCTGGATGATGCCGGCTGGTCGGATCTGGGCTGCTACGGGGGCGTTCCCTAACACCCCACATGGACAGCCTCGCTACGGAAGGCATGCGCTTCACCGATTGCCACGCGGCCGCGCCGAACTGTTCGCCCTCCCGGATCGGCATGATGACCGGTCGCAGCCCCATACGTGCCGGGATCTTCAACTATCTCGATCCAGACACCCCCATGCATCTGCAGGCCAAGGAAGTGACGATTGCCAACCTCTTGCACGATGCGGGTTATTCCACCGCCCATTTGTGACCACCCTGAAACGTCTGAGTCTTGATGAGAATACGGTGGTGTTCTGTACCTCCGACAACAGCGGCATCAATGCGTTTTCCAACGCCGGTTTGCGCGGCAGAAAGTCCAGCGTTTGGGAAGGTGCTCACCGCCACGGAGTTCCTCGCCCGTCGCCTTGAAGTCCCTCTCGATCCCATTCTTCCAGACTCGGATGGAGACCGCAGCCCGGATGTTGTGGAGAAACTTTCGACCGGATCATGCTGCGCTCGGGTAGCGAGGGAGAGCCAGTCCCTGCGGATTTCGACGAGATCCGCTTCGGTCTGACCTGGGAGTCCGTCTTGCCGTTTCGCGAGTGAGGATGTCGGAAATAATTTCGGGCAGGCCGGAACACTTACGTAGAGAGCGAAATAGGGATAATGAACGGGGGGATTATCTGAGCCTGAGGTCTTCTGCTGCTAAATCTTGGAAAGTCATTTTCAAGGTAGGAAAGTCGTCGCTCGGGTGATCTCCGTCAAAAACCCGAAAAGACATAAAACTCCTAAGACCCACAGTAGTGTTCGGCATGCTCGCTGCTTGTTGAAACGAATTTCTGAATGTGACAAAACCGTCACTTGTACTGTTAGTTGATTTCTGGTTTCCTTCGCTCGTGGGCCGCGCCAAGGACAAGATCGACGAAAAGAAACTCTCC
>CAZVMS010000061.1:0-34279 GCA_964628795.1 uncultured Haloferula sp.
GGATTCTCAAGACCCTCCGCACGCTTTGTGCGGAGGGTTTTTCCTTCCCGCTCAGTCGTAGGATGCTTTGTGGGATGCCACGACATCGACCTTCGGCTCCGAATCCCGCTTCGTGCTCCGGAGCCCATCTCGGCTTCATCTCCCAGATCAAATCCGGCGTGCATCACGTCTCCTTACCACTTCGAGCAAACCACTGCGTAGGTCTCTTACCTGCGTTGCCTCAGCGGAGGCTCCAAGACTTTGAGGAAAACGAGCTGTTTTCACTCCTCTTCCGCCTCCAGAAATCGGAGCACAGCCTCGGTCCGGCTGCGGACATTGAGCTTCTGATAGATCTGTTTCAGGTAGTCCCGCACGGTTTCGTAACTGATCTGGAGATCGGCCGCTGCCTCCTTGGGAGCCAATCCAGTCGCCAGGAGTTCGAGGACCTGCCGTTCGCGCGGCGAGAGTGAGGGAAGCGGGATCGACGGCTTCTTCACGCCGTCTTTCTTAAACGCCCGGATCACCATCCCGGCGATTTCCGGGCTCAGCGGAGAACCGCCACGATGGGCCGCGTGAATACCCTCCACCATCGCCTTCGGAGAAAGCCCCTTGAGAAGGTAGCCGTTTGCCCCTGCCTGAAGGGCATTGAAGACCCGCTCCGCATCCTCATGCACAGTGTGCACGATAAAGGCCGCACACGGTAGGGTGTCGGCCAGCGCACGAATGCAGTCCTCACCGGAGATTCCCGGCAATTCCAAATCGACCAACACCACATCCGGCCTGAGACCATGCAGCGCGGAAAGTGCCTCTTCACCCGTCGCCCAAGCTCCACAAAATTCAAGATCCGCCTCTTTCGCGATCACCTTCTCTAACAGATTGCGTATGATGCACTCATCCTCAATCACAGCCACACGAAGCGGGGCTGGATTGGAGCCTGTTTGGGGGGGAGTTTCAACTCGGTTGATTGCTGTTGAAATCAAGATCTGTCTTGCAAGTCCAGCAGAAACAAACATTGTAAAGTTCATTCGTGGGATGTCCGTTTCCGATTCCAACCAAATCTTGAGTCGCGATGCGGTTCCGGAGCGCCCCTGGGCTCATCGCTTGCCGCCACCGATTGTCATGATGGGGGTGCCATTGGATCAGCTGACGACCGCACAGGCACTGGAAATCATCAGCGAGATGATCGCCAACCGCACGCCGCACCTGCTGGCAACCGCGAACGTCGATTTCCTCGCACAGGTGCAGAGTGACGAAACCCTACGCCGCATCCTCGTCGATGCCGACCTCATTCTGTGTGATGGCACACCGCTCATCTGGATGTCCAAGTGGCTCGGCGACCCACTACCGGAGCGACTTGCCGGAAGCGACATGGTGCCATTGATGCTCGACCTCGCTCAGGAAAAAGGACATCGGGTCTTTTTCCTCGGCGGCCGAGACGAAGTGGTCGCCATCGCCGAAGAGAAAATCAAAGAGCGCTGGCCCGGCCTCCAGATTGCCGGGATGTATTCGCCTCCCTTCGCCCCGATGGACGAGATGGATCACGCAGGCATCTGCAAGCGCATCCGCGAGTCAAAGGCCGACATGCTTTTTGTCTCCTTCGGCTGCCCGAAGCAGGAAAAATGGCTGGCTCTGAATTTCCGTGATGCTGGCGTGCCGGTGGCCATCGGCGTGGGCGCCACGATCGATTTCATTGCCGGTGCGGTGAAGCGCGCGCCGGTCTGGATGCGCAAAACGGGTCTGGAATGGTTTTATCGTGTGGCCCAGGAACCGAAGCGATTGGCGCACCGATACTGGACGGATATCTGTGTGGTCGGCCCAGGCTTGCTCAAGCAATTGCTCAAAATGGGCCCGCAGCATCAGGCTGCGCCGAAAGCCGTCGCTAACACCGCCCCTGAAACCGCGCCCGAGCCAGCTCGCGAGCCAGCTCCGTCTTCTCACCCGCTGATCGTTTTACCGGAACGCTTGGATGCGCTGGCCGCTAGGGACGCCACGCTCTGGCCTACGGTCGAAAGCCGCACCCTCATTCTGGATGCGACCGGCACCACCTTCATCGACAGTACCGGCACCGGAAAACTCGTCCGTTTTGCCAGAGCCTCCCGCGAGCATGGCGGAGTCTGCATCCTCATGGGTGCCAGCCCCACCGTGCTCAGCACTCTGGAGCTCATGAAACTGCGCAATCTCTTCACCGAGGCTGCCACCTTAGAAGAAGCTCACGACATCGCCGCGCAATGAAGGTCGGACTCACCGCCACGATGATCCAAGGCGGGCGCTCGGGCGTCGCACAGTATGTCTTTTCCTTGGTCAGAGAATTGAACCGAGCCGGAAACGTGGACTTGAACGTCTTCGTGCTTGAAGACGAGCTGCCGCTTCTCGACTCCGCCAAAAGCGCATGCCGCCTCATCCCCGTGCCGCGCGCAGCCGCTCCGCCGGTGAAAAACATCCTCTGGCACCAGCTCACCCTGCCCAAGCTCGCTGCCGAACTGAAGCTCGATGTCCTGCACGTCCCAAGCTACCGCCGCCTAGTCCGCAGCGCGCCCTGCCCGACCGTCGGCACCATCCACGATCTCGCCCCTTTCCAAGTGAAGGGAAAATACGATCTCGCCCGGATGTTCTACGGTCGCGTGGTGGTGAAATCCCTCGCCCGCGCCCAGAGGGAAATCATCGCTGTCAGCCACTGCACCGCCCGCGATATCGAGAACTTCTTCGCCATCCCGCAGGGCCGCATGCACGTCATTCACAACGGCATCGATCACGACCGCTTCTTCCCCGGCGACATCGACGTCGCCCGCGCCTGGACGGCGGAAAAACACCAGCTCACCGCCCCCTACTTTCTCTACGTCTCGCGCCTTGAACATCCCGGGAAAAACCACGTCCGCCTGATCGAGGCCTTCGTGAAATTCAAACAGACAACCGGTTCCGACTGGCAGCTCGCCCTCGGTGGTGGCGACTGGCATGGCTGCGAGGCGATCAAGTCCGCCGCCGCTGCCTCACCCTTCGCGAGCGACATCCGCTTTCTCGGCTTCGTCCCGGATTCCGATCTCCCCCACCTCTATCGAGCCGCCCGCGCCATGGTCTATCCCAGCCTCTTCGAAGGCTTCGGACTGCCACCCGTGGAAGCCATGGCCTGCGGCACACCCGTCATCAGCAGCATCCGGGGCGCCCTGGAAGAAGTAGTCGCCAACGCCGCCCTCATCGTGGATCCCGAGGACGTCGTGGACATCGCCCGCACTCTAACAGAATTCATGAGGGATCAGGATCTCGCGGATTCCTTGAAATTAAAAGGCATCACCAATGCCGCGCGCTTCCACTGGAGCCGTACCGCCTCGGAGGTGACGGAAGTTTACGAGAAAGCCGCAGGCCGTTAAGGCTTAGCCCTGAAGCCCGCATCGGTTCCGCGCTCATTGAAAGCCAAGCGCAGGCAGAAGCACTTGCCGGACCCGTTGCCAGTCTGCCTCCTCACCGGGCGGCACTCGTAGCATCACGAGCAAGGGCTCGGACCCACTGAGACCACGAGTCGCGCGACGCAAGCTGGTACGCCACCAGTAAGTGAGCGGCGAAGTGAATTGTCTCTTACCATCGTCGTAAAACCATAGGGACTCCATGGTAGCTCCGTCTTTTTCCATCGAGATCCATGTTCCCTCGCCCGAGGACATCGCCATTTTTTTCTCACTGCGAACGACCCACCCGCTGCCGGCCAAGCAGTAGCTCGGATCATGCACGGCATGTCGATTGCCATCACCGTCAATCACACTGAACATGATCGGACCGCCGCGGCGTGGCTGCACCAGTCGCTGCACAGCGCTGGCACCTGCGAGAAACTCCTTGTCAGCGTCGCTCAATTCCAAAGGGGTCGAATGAAAATCCGGACCATCGAGAGGGATCGCCGCCAAGCGGTCAGGGCCGTCGGCCATGGGCAAAGCGGGCCAAATCAGCGCAACGACGGCGGCGCTGCCGCATAGGATCATTAAGAAAATGCGTTTACGATGGGGTTTCATCTGAGCGAGGTCTTTGGAATGGATAAAGGCTGCTGAGCCAGATGATGGCGGTCATGGCAGCAAGTGTTGGGCGCTCCCATCCCGCCAATCCGCCCACGGAAACACGGCTGATCAGCCACCCGGAGGCGGGCAACCAAGACAAGGCGGCCGCCGCTGCGAGCCACCCTTGCCTTGGGGGTCGCGCCAAACCACTCAGCGCACAGGCAAGGGCAAGATGATGGCACACCCGCAGCGAGGTCATGGAGCCAGCCATGCAAAGCAGAGCAGCGAGTATAATCCAGAAGGTGCTACGATCCCTTCTTACGTGGCACCGCCAGAAGGAAGCCATGCCGAGCGAAGACAGCCAGACGAGGAATGCAATGAATCCACCGTAGGCATAAAGATCATTCTGCCAGGCATCCCAGAGTGATGGCAGCGCCAGCACCGCAGTGAGAATCGATAGGAAGAGGCCTGGTAGCAGGTCTTTGAACGCGTCGCTTATGGGAGGGATCGATTTCATCGGACCAGGCGGCGGCGGATGAATTCAGGGGCGCTTGGGTTGATCGCACGGCAGAGCAGTTTAGCCATGCCAACCACCACCGCGATGACCAGCAATCCGGTAAGCCCGTGCCAAACCCCTTCGGCCGTCTCGACACTGAACGACAAGGAGACGACTGAAAGCGTGATGATCCGAAGCAAGTTCGCGGTCCATGCCAAGATGGGTAACAGCGCCAGAAAAAGTAGGAAGCGAGAGCGCTTCGGTAAATCATGAACACCAATCGTCACACCGGTGAGCAGCGTCAGCTGCAGAAGATTCCAGCCGGCGCAGCCGGGCTCGATCCGAATGGTCTCACCGAGCACCAGCAGTTCGGTACCGTTTTTCTCCACCGGCATTTGCATCAAATGGAAAAATCCCTCGGTGGCGGACGCCGCCGAAAGCCGGAACCACCACCCGATTTCTGACCACTCCATCACCATCCAGGGAAAGGAAAGAGCCAGGATGACTAACAAGCTGATCGAATCCGTGCCCGGCTTGTACCAACGCTCCATCCAGTAGCCCGCCAAAGCCGTCCATGCCAGTGCCAGCACGGTTAGGCTGGGAAGAATCCAAGCCACTGCGAAGGCCAAGCCTGCGAAGAGCGGCCACCAAATCGAGGACGGGTTATCCGCATGATCAGCGGTGCAAGCTCGCCAAGGTGCGCCAAGCCAAACTGTTAGAGGAATACCGACCGCAAGCGGAAGCGTATCGGCAGCTCCCGCAAGCCAACCGGTATCTCGCCACCAGATCAAACCCGCACCGGCGAGGAGGCCAGCCGCTGCGAGTTTCCCTGATATCGATATGTGGCTCATGGCTCATTCGTTTCCGCCTGATCAATCCTCAACAGGTTTTTCCTGAATTGCGGTTCCGCAGGAAAACGGCGTGCCAGTGCTCCCGTCCACTTGCGTGCCTGCTGCCAGTCTTTTTGAGCGAATGCCTGTTTGGAAAGATAGATCATCGCGTCGACCGACTCCTCGCCCAGTTCGCCATAAATCCGTAAGGTCTCATCGAGGTTTCCTTCCGCCAAAGCAGCGCGGGCCAGGATCTCTTTCCCACTCACGCTGGCGCGGAGTTCCGGGGAAGCTTCGACCCAGCGGCGTGCTTCGGCGGTATTGCTGCGATCCAACTCCGCAAGCGCCAGTGTCCAAGCGGCGCGGCCGGCATGAGGACTTTCGGTGACGGCCAAGGTGGCTAATTTTTCCATGCCAAGCTCCATATCACCCCCGGTGAGAAGAATTTCCGCAAGGGTAAGTTCCGCCGCCGCCGTGAGCACCGGCAGCGATTCGAGCCACCGACGTGCGGCGGCCGGACCCTCTCTAACAAGCAAACAACGGGCATAACCAAAATCGAACCACGCTGGAGCATCGCTCACCGGTGCCAAGTTCGCTCCGCCCGCCACATCCAGCGCGGCCCCATGCCAGCCGTGGGCAAAAAGTGTCGCCACGAGTGAGGCGGGATTCGCAAGCCATCTGGAAAATGAATCATCCTCCGTAGAATTGGACCGCTTCCAGTCATCAAACTCGCGTAGAAATGGATGGGCTTCCGGAGACAGTCCAGGAAGATCCCGACCCGCCAGCGCGACCTGCGGCGAGCCACCAGAGACCGCAGCCAGATTGGCTAACAAACGAGTCGCCAAACCCGGTGCCATGGCTTGCGCAGATTGGGGAAATCCCAAATCGAGCTGCTCAGTGGCAGACTTCCAGTCGGCCTTGCGAATGGCTTCCAGCACATCCAGCCATACCGCCTCAGGCCGCTGTGGCAGGCCCCGGATTCCGGCAATCGCATGATTCAGCTTGATCGTCGTGAAGGCTCCGTCCGGCAAATTTCCGACCTCCTCCATCACTTCTTTCCAGCCCGCTTGATTGATTTCCGGAAGCGGGCGAGACAAGGGGATGCCGCAGATCTTCGACCAAAACCAAGCCTTGAATGCATAGATCCCGAGCCCAGTCGCCTGCGCCGCATCGCGCCAACTATCAGCCGCATTTGATGGCTCGCCCGTGCGCAGTTGAAAGTTTGCCAACACATCGCGGTACAATGGGCTGGCAGGTTCGCTCAAAACCGCCGCGACGTAGTCCAAGCGTGCATCGGCCACTCGCCCGGCGGCCTCTTGGATTTGCGCTCGAAATGACAGCAATTCCGCATTCTTTGGTGCCGCGCGTAGCCCTTCATCAATCGACTCCATCGCCTTCCACGGCTCTCGAAAATCAATCAATGCCAAACGTGCGTATCGCAGCGAACTTTCCTCACCAAGCAGTTCTGCCGCTTCTAACAATTTCCGGGCTTGCTCGTTTTCCCCACGCGCCAACAACAGATCGGCCGATAGCAGCGTCCAGCGCCCGGGAAAGGCGGAACGCCCCTTCCAGCGCTCGGTCAAAGAGGTGCCAGTCTCGAAATCCCGGTTCCATAGAGCTTCGCGAGCCAAGACCAAATCCGCTTGCTCCAACAATTCGGGTGAAAGTTCAACTGCGGCGGTACTCAGAGTCGCCTGACGGATCACGCCCCCGTCTCTTCTCTTGATCGCGTCACTCAACTCTCCAGCGCGGATTTCAATCTCCTTGGCGGCCCGTTCCACGGGGTCGGGGATGGCCGTGAGTGCCGATTTTGCCGTCACAAAATCGCGTGTCTCAAGGGCCTGCACGAGGGTCTCGTCAGCCCATGCGGCTCGTTTTTTGATGACCGAGTGCCGCCAGAAACCCAGCGCACCTGCCAGCAATCCCAGTATCAAGACACCGACCCCCATTTTTTTGACGCCAGACGTTCTCATATACTTCTGGGATCATGTCCGATGGCCGGCCGCGAGTGAAACCAATTATTGAGGCAAACGGCGGCGCGTGCAGCTGGCAAGCAGCCCGAAGGCGAGGACCGCGCCCATCGCCAGCGTTGGTTCAGGAGCACCCAAGCCAGCCAAGCTTTGCACATTAACTTTGCCGATTTCCACCGCAACGAGCACATCGTTGTAATCCCTATCACCGCCGTTCAAGAGATCTTCGAAGCCAATGATCAAGTAGGCTGAGCCATCGGGCGCAAGGCTAACGGCGTGAACGATGCCGTCGCGGTTCAAGCTAAGATCCGTGGAGAAAAAGGTGGAGCCGCCCTTTGCCCCGTTGGCGATCAGGAAGAAGTCCAAGGAGGTGCCGGCACTGTAGGTGCCAAGATCGACGAAATCTCCTGGAGCGAGTGGATTGGTCGAGCTTCGTATGGCAGTGCCCGTGCCACCAAAGCCGGTCGAGCTGGACGCATTGGGGAAGATCAAGGCGGCATCGGGGGCGAGGGGGCCGCCGTCGGTTGTCGAAATGCCGAGCGAATTGCTGTAGCCGGCACCTTCATTCAGGAAATACACGCGAACCGTAGCATCCTGAGCGAGGACCAAATTGGATGGATCCAGCGCAATCGAATTGAAGTTCAATGGCGCGCTCTTTTCCGAGAGGCTCTGATTTGCCAGCTTCAAAATGCCAGGCAGGACCTCGGCTTGAAACGTGGCAGATGCTTCGTCCGAACCGGCCAACTGCACAGGTGCCACAATATCGAGATTGTACGGGCTAGCCGGAGACTGGAAGGGACTCTCAGTTTGGCTGAAGGCACTGGTGCAGAGTATTACGGAAAAAGCGATGAGCAAACGCGAGTTTCGAAACATGCTGACGAGGTATCAGAAACCTGAGGAAGTTACAATTACTCCTTTACGTCCCCTCATTTGGGGGAACCGCACGCGAGCCACAAAATACAGTTCCGACGGTCCTCTGAGTCACCGCACTCTGAATTCTCCAACCTTTGTGGATGCCCTGGTTCTGATTGCTGCATGCGGGCTCAGGAATGCGCCATTTCGCGGATCACCTTGCGTCCCAAAATGAGCAGTGGGATCATGCAAAGCATCCCACGCCAGCCCAGTTCCAGAAATCCGCTCTCGCCGGATGCCGGCACCCAGATGGCAAGCGCCGTGAGGATCACCGAGAACACTAACAGTGGCACCAGCGTCCCCTGCAAGTGATGCAGGAGGTAGGATTTCCACGGAATCTTTAGCCGGTTCACCGTGAGGGGGACCACCCACAACCAGCCCACCAGAGTGGTCGGAATCATTGTCCCGAGCGCCACACCCAACACGCCCATCTTCAGGGCAAGGATGATGCTTAAAATCACGTTCGCTACGGCATCGCTGATCGAAATGTAAAGGAGTCGCCGCTCGTCGCCGCACATCATCAGCACCCGCTTCGAGCAGCCGTTCGTGAGCTGCGAACTGAACACAGCAAAAAGCAAGGCCTGACCCACCCACCACGTTTCGATGGGGACCGTTTCCATCCCGGTCAACAGCCGGATCAAGGGCTCCAGATACACCGCTGAAAGCAGATAACAGGGTGTCACGAGGAAGAAGGTCAGCCGGGAACTACTCAACAGCAGCTTTTGCAAGCCGGAGTGATCGTCCAGCGCATGCATCGCCGCCGCCGCAGGGGAGAGCACTTGCTGGAGTTGCACGCTGAACAAGCCAAGCATCTCGCCCATCTTGAAGCCCGCCTGATAGACCGCCACCAGCGCGACTCCGACGGTCAGAGAAATGACCAACTGATCGCTCTTCGCCATCAGCATGTTGCTGAAGGTGATCAGGTAGGCAGCGATCGAAAATCCCATCTGTGCCTTCACCGTGCTCCAATCGAAAAACTTCGGTAAGAACGAAATCCCCGGCAAACGCCGGAGCGCAAACACCGCTGCGACCATGTTCGGAAACGCGCTCGTCGCTACGCTGATACCCATCAGCACGGACAAGCTCCAACCCGCCGTCAGGCCCCAGTAGAGAAACCCGAAGTTGAGCACGGTCGAAAGCGTGCCTACCCAATTCGCGATATCGATCCGCTGCAAGCCGCGCAGGATTTCCGGAAACAGTCCCAAGGGAAACATCACCGCCAGACCGACGAAAAACACGATGTAGGCTTTCCCAAACTCACCGCGGTCTGCTGCCAGCACTCCCATGCGCGAGAGGAAGGGCTCGCGGATCAGCATAAAGACCACCAGTAACATCACTGCCATCCCAATGAAGGTCCACAAAATCGTGGCGAGCAGCCGACTCAGCCCCGCCATGTCACCAGTGGCTGTCTTCTCCGCCACCGCCTTCTGCGCTGTGAAACCGAAACCAAAATCTAGTAAGATGCCGTAGCCGAAAAGTGACCACAGCAAGGCCCAGAAGCCGAACTCCGCTCCGGAAAAATTCTGAAACATCATCCGGAACAGCACCAATCCGAGCAACATCCGCGTGACAAAGCTGATATATCCACTCGCGGTGGTGCTCCAGAACCTGCGTTGCCACTCAGCCATGCCAGATGTGGGTTATGGTGACGCCCGATTCTGGCGTAAACCTTTCCAAAGTTTTAGATATTCATTTCTGCAAGAATTGTCACCACCCAATCCCGTCAAAATTCGGACGGACGCTCAGCCCCGGCACGCTACGAGTAGCGCTTCTCGCTCATCCTTCAAAATCGGCGAACTCACAGACATCATCGCCAGTTCTCGCTGCGGCTCGACGAAGCGGGTGTGCATCGGCTGCACATGCTCGGCAAACTGCCTCCTAACGGACTCCTCGGTTCTGCCACGCGCAAGCACATCCCGCTCCAACCGCCGATGCAAGCGGACTTCCTCCGGGCAGTCGATAAACACGCTGAGGGCAAATTTTTCCCGCAACCACATCGGATGCAGAAGCCACAAACCGTCCAGCACGATCAAAGGCCGGCTCGCGAGTTCGACCGCTCCATCCTTTCTGACGTGCTCCGCGAAATCATAAACCGGCACACGCGCGACCTCGCCCCGTTCTAGGGATTCCAGTGCCCTGCGCAGCTCGTCCCAATCGATCGCCGCCGGGTCGTCGAAATTCACGCCTTCCCTTTCCGGCCCCGGTAGGTGACCGAGATCCCGGTAAAAATGATCGAGACCCAAGTGCGCTGCCTGATCACCAAACTCCCCGGCCAATTCCTCTGCCAGCCAGGTCTTGCCTGACCCGCTGCCACCCACGACCGCGATGAACCGGATGCTGCTCACTTCTTCTTGATCTATCAAGCAGCGTGACCACCAACGAGGGCGAGCAGAATGCCTGCGGCGACGGCGGAGCCGATGACTCCGGCGACATTCGGCCCCATGGCGTGCATCAGCAGGTAGTTGTGTGGGTTGGACTCCAGGCCGACCTTGTTCGAGACACGGGCCGCCATGGGCACGGCGGAGACGCCGGCGGATCCGATGAGTGGGTTGATCTTATCCTTGCAAACGACGTTCATCAGCTTGGCTAACAGAACGCCGGAAGCGGTACCGATGGCGAAGGCGACGAGGCCGAGGGCGATGATGCCGAGGGTCTCGGCTTTGAGGAACTTGTCGGCTGCCAATTTTGAACCAACGCCTAGACCTAACAGGATGGTGACGATGTTGATCAACTCGTTGGAGGCGGTCTTCGAAAGCCGTTCCACGACACCGCACTCACGGAACAGGTTGCCGAGCATCAGCATGCCGATCAGCGGCGTGGCCTTGGGCAGAAGCAGGATGCAGAGCACGAGCACCGAGAGCGGAAAGACGATCTTTTCGATCTTCCTAACAGGTCGCAGTTGCTTCATTTCAATCTTCCGTTCATCCTCAGTCGTCAGTAGACGCATGATTGGGGGCTGAATGATAGGAACGAGCGCCATGTAGGAATAGGCGGCGACGGCAATCGCCCCGAGCAGATCAGGCGCAAGCTGGCCGGCGAGGAAGATGGCGGTCGGCCCATCGGCCCCTCCGATGATGCCGATCGCACTGGCATCCTTGAGGGTGAAGTTGATGCTTTCGAAGGCTCCAGAAAGAGCCAGTGCGCCGATCAGCGTGGTGAAGATCCCGAGTTGGGCGGCCGCGCCGAGAAGGGCGGTTTTGGGGTTGGCGAGCAGTGGACCGAAGTCGGTCATCGCTCCAACTCCCATGAAGATCAGCAGGGGAAAGACGCCGGAGGTAATACCGACTTCATAGATCAGCCCGAGGAAACCCATGGCTTCCGGGTTGGCGATGTCGGCGTAGGGGATGTTGGCGAGGATTCCGCCGAAGCCAATCGGGATCAGCAGCAGAGGCTCGAATTTCTTCGCAATGCCGAGATAGATCAGCAGCAGACCGACGAGGATCATGATGAAGTTCTTGCCGCCACCATGGAGGAAGCCATGGATGCCGGTGCTCGTCCAAAGGTTCTCCATTTTTGAAACTTCGGATGCCTCATTGGCCATGGCAGTGGCTGGCAGCAGAATCATGCCCAGCATGACAAGGGCCAGCGTGGTCAGCCAAAATTTGCGTGAGTGATTCATTAGTTCAAGGTGACGAGAGTTTGTCCGGCAACGACATGATCGCCCTTGCTTACTTTGAGCTCTGTGATCGTTCCGGTCACGGGTGAGGCGACCGCCATCTCCATTTTCATGGCTTCAAGCACAATCACCGTTTCCCCTTCCCGGACGGCATCGCCGGGGCGCTTCTTGATCTCGAAAACGACACCGGGCATCGGTGCGTCGAGAGAGGTGCTAGAACCCGCAGGCGTGGCGCTTTGGTCCTCGCCTTCACCAATCGAGACATCGTAGGAGCGACCGTTGACCGTTGCCTGATCGCCGTGGAACTCAACAGTGAACTTCTCACCACCCACGTTGACCGTGAGTTTGTCGGGAACGTTTCCTTCGCAGGCTGCGAGGTGCTCCTTGGTGATCTTGCGGACGTTGGTTTTCATTTCACCCTTGAGGAACGAGATGCCCTTGTCGCCACAAGCGGCGACGATGAAAATGTTCTCTTCGGTGACAGGCAGCTTCTCTTCTCGAAGCTTTGCTTCCGCCGGAGCGAGTCCCTTTTTCGGATTGCGCTCATCCATTTCGAGAGGACTTTCGGTGGTGGGCTCCATGCCCATCTTTTCGGCGGCTCTTCTGACGATCTCAGGATCCGGCGGCACCGGGGTCTTGCCGAAATAACCGAGCACCATTTTCCCATAGCCTTCTGCAAATCTCTCCCACTTGCCGAACATCACATTATTGAAGGCCTGCTGGAAATAGAACTGGCTGACGGGCGTCACGGAGGTGCCGAATCCGCCGAGCCGAACGACTTCGCCCATCGCCGCGATCACTTCGGGATAGCGGTCCATGATGCCGTTGTCCCGCATCATCTGGGTGTTGGCGGTGAGCGCTCCGCCGGGCATCGGACTCCATGGGATGAGCGGCTCCACCGCTTTCGCTTCAGGCGGCATGAAGTAGTCGGCCATGCAGTCCTTGAAGACCTCTTCAGCGACCATCACCTTCTCAATGTCGAGATCGAGTTCGAAGTTGGAGCCACGCAGCGCGTGCCACATCGAGGCGACATCCGGCTGGCAGGTGCCGCCGGAGCAGGGTGCCAGGGAAAGGTCAATCTGGTCGATGCCGGCATCGATCGCGGCCTGATAACAGATCACGCCGGTGCCCGCGGTGTCGTGGGTGTGAAAGACGAGGCGCGTGCCCTCGGGCAGCCTTTTACGAGCGGCCTTGACCGTCTCGTAGATCATCGAGGGGTAGGCCGTTCCGCTGGCATCCTTGAAACAGACCGAGGTGAAGAGAATTTCGGCTTTGAGGATATCATCGAGGGTCTTGGCGTAGAATTCCGCGTCATGGGCACCGGTGCAACCGGGCGGCAGCGCCATCATCGTGACGCAGACTTCGTGATTGAGGCCGTGATTGGTGATGGAGCGTCCAGAGTCGACCAGGTTGTTGACGTCGTTGAGCGCATCAAAGTTGCGGATCGTCGTCATGCCATGCTTTTTAAAGAGCTTGGCGTGGAGGTCGATCACGTCGCGCGGTTGTGAGTCGAGGGCAACCACATTGATCCCGCGGGCAAGGGTCTGCAGATTCGCGTCGGGACCAGCCTTCTCGCGGAAGGTGTCCATCATGTCGAAGGCGTCTTCGTTCGAGTAAAAGTAGAGCGACTGGTAGCGGGCACCTCCACCGGCTTCGAAATGTCGGATTCCGGCATCACGCGCCGCCTCGACAGCGGGCATGAAGTCCTTGGTGAAGACGCGGGCGCCGTAGGCGCTCTGGAAGCCATCGCGAAACGCGGTGATCATCACTTCGATTTTCTTGGCCATGGGTTGGATGAGTTTGTGAGTTTAACAAGAGATCCTGAAGATTAGGCCCCGCGGCGGGCTCGATAGGCAGCGGCGAGTGCAACCGCCTGTTTTTCAGAGGAATGGATGGGCTTGGGCTCAGGGCTGGGACCACTTGCCTCAGGCTCAGGAAAGAGCTTGGAGAAGCGAGTGAAGAAGTTCCCGCTGAGATACATGAAGCACACAAGGAGGACGAGGAAGGCGAAGACCACACTCATTCCGACAAACATCAATTCAAATCCTTCCGTAATCATTTTTTGTTTTCAGGTTTGGTTGAGGCAGCCGAGGGAGAGAGGAACGCCTCCAAGGTGCACCGAGGTGCTGTTAGAGGACTTCTAACTGGGCACCGGGAAAGCTCTGAAAAACCAGGCGGCATGTCCAGCAGCGAAAGAAAATGAAGGGAGAATAGCAAGGAAGGGGCAATTGAGTGAGACCGATGGTTCCGATTGGCGGGAGAGCATTTCGTTGAGCTGGGTGCTGGCGCGGATGGCTCAGTCGGACTTACCCCGCCGGTGGCCGATCGAGGTGGATTGAGTCGCTGGATTGCAAGTCGTTGGCCGATACCAATCCGCTCTTTAAAAGGCGTAAAAGCCGAGGAAGCAAAATATGCGGAATCTCAAATAATGGATGGGAAGACGATTCGTCACTTCATCACTTTAGTAGTCCTTGTAATGACAAAAGAGCAGCTTCAGGCAATCAAGGACGAGTTCGAGCAGAATCAGAGCGTCTGTCAGAACGTCGTCGGCCTTTGCCACTTGCTTTCTAACAAGTCCCGCTTTCGGATCGTCTGCATCCTCATGCATGGTGAGGCTTGCGTTCAGGACATCGCCGATGTGGTGGGTGAGAGTCAGGTTTCCAATATTTCCCAGCAACTCCGAATGCTACGGCTCGCCGGCATTGTGGAGAAACGGCGGATTAAAAAACAGATGCTTTACACGATCGCCGATCCGCGGGTCGGCGGTTTGATCAAATTCCTCCGCACCAACTATCTCGAACCGATACCATCCAAATGAAAAATCTACTGATTCTCGGGGCCGGCACGGCTGGCACGATCATGGCGAACCAGATGCGCCGGAAACTGGATCTGACGAAGTGGCAGATCACCTTGCTCGATAAAGATCCCGAGCACTACTACCAACCCGGCTTCCTTTTCCTGCCCTTCGGAATCTATTCAGAAGAGGACATCGTTCGTCCCAAGCGCAAGTTCATCGGTCCCGGTGTGACTTACCTTCAGGTCGCGGTGGACCGCATCGACGCCGATGACAACAAGGTCTACCTTACAGGCGGCGACAGCCTTCCTTATGATGTTCTGGTGGTCGCCACCGGTACCGCTCCTACTCCGGAGGAAACAGAAGGGATGACAGGATCCGACTGGAGGAAGAAGGTTCATGAATTTTATACCTTCGAAGGTTCTCGTGCCTTGCGCAGCGCGTTGAATGGTTTTCAGGGCGGCCGACTGGTCATCCATATTTGTGAGATGCCGATCAAGTGCCCAGTCGCACCGCTTGAGTTCGCCTTCTTGGCCGATGCCTGGCTGTCCGAGAATGGACTGCGGGAAAAAACGGCGATCACCTATGTAACCCCGCTTTCCGGTGCCTTCACCAAGCCTGTGGCCTCGAAGGTTCTCGGCCGCCTTCTCGAAGAGAAGAGAATCAAAGTCGTCACCGACTTCAACATCGCCAAGGTCGACAACGAGGCGCACAAGATTGTTTCTTGGGATGACAAGGAGGTCCCTTACGACCTGCTGGTGACCGTCCCCACCAACATGGGGGATCCAATGATCGAGCGCTCCGGTCTGGGCGACGAACTTAATTTCGTGCCGACCGACAAGCACACCCTGCAGTCCAAGGCTCACAAGAACATTTTTGTGATCGGCGATGCCACCGATGCCCCGACTTCGAAGGCCGGATCGGTCGCCCACTTTGAAGCCGAAGTGCTCACCGAGAATCTGCTCGCCTTCATCGAGGGCAAGCCACTGGAGACCCGCTTCGACGGTCATGCAAACTGCTTCATTGAGTCCGGCAATGGCAAGGGCTTCCTGCTCGACTTCAACTATGATCTGGAACCCGTCACCGGAAAGTTTCCGGTTCCTGGGATCGGTCCGATGTCCTTGCTCGATGAGTCACGGCTCAATCACATGGGTAAGATGGCCTTCAAGTGGATCTACTGGCACGTCCTGCTCCAAGGGCTGCCGATCCCGATGGTCGGACACAAGATGTCACTCGCAGGCAAGAACATTCCGAAAGGAATGAAAGTTCCTGCCGCTGCCGAATAATTTCACCAACACCAAACCAATCAAAATCATGTCTGACAAAACTATCAACGGAACGGTCGTCACGCTCGGCGAAGACGGCTACATGACAGATCACTCCCAATGGAATCGTGATATCGCTGCCGCACTTGCATCAGAGGAAGGAATTACCCTTACCGAGGCTCACTGGAAGGTCCTCGACTTCATCGCCAATGACTTCGTCGAAAAAGGAGTCGTCCCCGGTATGCGCCGGATGAACAAGGTGGGCGGCATCCCGACCAAGGAGCTTTATGCCCTGTTTCCGGACGGACCGATCAAGAAGGCCGCAAAGATCGCGGGCTATCCGAAACCCGCCAGTTGCGTGTGACGGAATCACTGCCGGAACGCCTACGAATTGCAATTTCAACCACTCGAAATCATGTCTGATGAACCCATTAAAAAAGTCTCGATCATTGTCTCGCGGGGATCCCTCGAAGGGATCTACCCGGGGCTGATCATGGCTAACGGTGCCCGTATGGAGGGCATCGAAGCCAATCTGTTTTTCACTTTCTTCGGACTCTACGGAATCCTGACGAAATACATGAACAGCCTCAAGGTTGCGACCGTCGGCAACCCGGCGATGCGCGTCCCTGATGCCAAGGGTTTTCCGCTTCCCACCTGGATGGGGGCGCTTCCCGGAATGTCGGCATTCGCCACTCACATGATGTGCAAGGAAATGGACAAGCTCGACATTCCTCCGGTCGGCGAATTCGTCGAAATGATATCGGATGCCGGCGGCAAGATCTTTGCCTGTAAGGCAACCGTTGACATGTTCCACCTAACAGAATCGGATTTCTGTCCGCAATTGGACAGTGTTCTAACAGTTGGTGAGTTTTACGAACTCTCAGCTGGATCACAGATTATCTTTACCTGACCAAAAACGGGTGGGCACCATCGGTGCTGCCACCTCCAACCGCCGGGAATACCGGCCTCCTAATGTTCAAACTTTCAACAACATGCGTGTCGCGGCCTTTGGGTCGCTGCACGCATTTTTTATTTTCACATACCAAAGAAGAGATGAAAACCAAGAGCACACTCCTGGCGGTGACCGCGATCGGTCTCGGCCTCACCAACTCCACATGGGCAACCAACGGGGATTTCCTGATCGGTATTGGACCCATTTCACGCGCCCTTGGCGGGACCGGCGTCGCCGCTCCGCAGGATGCAATCAGCGCGGTATTCTCCAACCCCGCAGCAATGTGTCTTAGCCCGATTTGCGCCGAACCTCAAGCAGACTTCTCGCTGACTTTCTTCATGCCCAAGCCGGAAGGCTCCATCAGCAACAGTCGTGGAAATTTTGGCGGAGAAAGCCACGATATGATCTATCCGATTCCTGCGCTGGGTCTATCGTTTCCGATTGGCGAGGGCGCATCCCGCTGGCGGGGTGGTTTCTCGATCTATGGCGTGAGCGGCCTCGGGGTGAACTACCGCCAAACGACACTGAATCAACCGGGTTTCTTCAACTTCGGACCGGGAGGCACGGCTCCTTTGGCAAGTGGTGAGTATACAGACCTGGCGATCATGAAGATGGCTCCATCAATCGCCTACGCGGTCTCTCCGGAGCTGTCGGTGGGTGCCTCATTCCACGTCGATTATGCGACGCTTGATCTCGGGCAGGGCCGGAAGAACGACTTCGGCCTTGGTTTGCAACTCGGGGTGGTTTGGAAACCGGTCAAGGACTGGTCGTTTGGTCTGACCTACATTTCGCCACAGTCGACGACCTTTGACAATGTGGCTTTCTTTGATGCCAATCCGACACCGGACTCGCTCGAACTCGAGATGCCGCATCAGGTGGCAGCCGGCATTGCCTGGACGGGTCTGGATGATCGCTTGCTGATCGAACTCGATGGCCGCTGGCTGAACTGGTCAAATGCCGCAGGATATAAGGATTTCGATTGGGAGGATGAATGGGTGATTGGGCTTGGTGTCCAGTATTCCATCATCCCTCGCAAGCTCTGGCTGCGCGGCGGCTACAACTACGGCAATAACCCGGTGAAAAACCACAGTGGTTGGAACGGTGCCTTCGGTCCAGGCATGGACATGGTGAACGTGCAGGGGAAAAACATTCCTCGTTACTACTATGAAAGCTTCCGGGTGATCGGATTCCCTGCGGTAGTCGAGCACCACCTGAGTCTGGGTATGGGCTGGCAGATCAATGATTGTCTGACCTTCAATGTCTCGTGGGTGCACGCCTTCAGCAACACTATCACGGAAAGCGGAACCGATCCCTTCGGTCAACCGACCACCTTGAGTTCGAAACTTTCCGAAGATACCGTCGATCTCGGGCTTAGCTGGAGATACTAAGTGAGCGATCCGCTCCCCGGGATTGCTTCCGGGGAGCCTGCTTGCATTCCTTTCAATCAAGATCATCGTTCTGCAATGAATCGCATCTTTTTCTTCATGATCGTGGTGTTAACTTGGTCGGTGACCGGTTGCTCTAGCTCCGGCGGTTCTTCGTCGGCCGCGATCGCTCCGGCTAGTTCATTCCTGCAGACCAAGGCTTCCATCGTCGTCATCGATTTTTTCGACATGTATTGCCACACCTGTCAGACCGAAGCGAAGGATGTCAATGAACTCCACCGCGCGGTGAAACACCGGGGCATGGATTCAAAGGTTCAGTTTTACGCTATCGGTTGGGGGAATTCTCCGCTGGAAGCCGAGACCTATCGCACTCGCTTCAAGGTGCCCTTTCCCGTCATTTCCGACCGCGATTTGGCGATTTCAAAACGCTACGGGTCATTCCGTCCGCCGCTGCTGATCGCGCTGCGGCGGGAGGGCGGGACGTGGAAGGAGTTCTATCGAACCCAGCACGTCATGGGACACACTGACGAGATTCTTGCTGCGATTCTTCCCTGATACTAACATGAAATCCTATCCTCTCCTGTTCGTCATGGGGCTGCTCTATGCCTCATGCGCGACCCCCGACAGTCCGGTGCCATCGTCGATGGTTTACAATCCGGGGAAACTGAAGCCGGTTGATTCGCGGCTCGCGGTTTCGGTCGGCCAAGTGGCACCCGATTTCACGCTGCCTTCGCTGTCTGGTTCTCCGGTCAGCCTTTCATCCTATCGAGGCAAAAAAAACGTGGTGATCTCGTTTGTGCCTGCCGCCTTCACACCGGTTTGTTCGGCTCAGTGGCCGGGCTACAGCTTGGCTTATGATCTTCTTGAGCAGCATGACGCCGTGATGCTGGGCATCACCACCGACAACGTGCCGACGCTGCATGCGTGGACCAGCCTGATGGGCAAGCTACGTTTCGCGGCGCTCTCCGACTTCTGGCCTCACGGCAAAGTGGCCTCAGCATACGGGGTTTTGCGCTCGGACGGAACGACCGAGCGGGCATTGTTCCTGATCGACAAGGAAGGCATCATCCGGTGGATCGACGTACATGACATCAACAAGCGTCCCCCGCTTGAGGATCTCGTGGATCAGCTTTCCCGGCTGGATGGATGAAGGGGCGGCATGATCGGCGAAGAACATCCAGGAGAGGTGATGACCATGATGCCGGTCACAGAACAGCGCTCCCACGGGACGCTCCTTTAATAACTGCGGCCCCAAAGGGCGCGAAGTTTGGTGGGCTGGCCGGTGACGAGGCAGGGTTGCTCGGGCTCGTCCTGCTTGTCGAGGGGGAGGCAGCGGACAGTGATCTTGTGCTCTTTGGAAAGGGCGTCTTCTTCGGCGCTGCTGCCGCACCATGGAGTGAGGAGCCAACCGGGGTTATCCTGCTTCCAGTGATTGTGGAAGGCTTCGAGGTCGCGGCACTCGACGATGTTATCGTCGCGGAAGGCGGTGGCAGCGTTGAGGAGGTTGTCGTGGATTTCCTGAAGGATGTCGGAGACGTTGCGGAGGAAGTCTTCTTTGTCGATGAATGCCTTGGCATTCGAATTCTGGTCACGGCGCTGGAGGCAGAGCTTGCGGGACTCGACGTCGCGCGGGCCGATCTCGATGCGGATCGGGGTGCCCTTTTTGACCCATTCCCACTTCTTGCCTTTGACGTCACGCTCGTCGACGAGGACGCGGAGCGGTTCGCCGTGGAAGTCGAGGTCCTTGCGCAGGGTGGTGGCGAGGGCGCGGCAGCTTTCAAGTACGGCGTCTCGAGAATCTTCCTTGGGGGTGATGGGAATGATGACAATCTGCTGGGTGGCGACGCGTGGTGGGAGGACGAGGCCGTCATCATCGGAATGCGCCATGATGAGCGTGCCGATGAGGCGGGTGGAGACGCCCCAGGAGGTGGTGTGGGCGTGTTCGACGGTGCCTTCGCGGCCGGTGAAGGAGATATCCTGGGCTTTGGAGAAATTGGTGCCGAGGTAGTGTGATGTGCCAGCCTGGATGGCTTTGCGGTCCTGCACCATGGCTTCGACGGTGAGGGTCATGTCGGCTCCGGGGAAACGTTCGTTCTCGGTTTTTTCACCGGGGACGGCGGGGATGGCGAGGTGGTCGCGGAGGAAGTCGGCGTAGAGCTTGTGGATCATCCGGGTTTCCTCGATGGCTTCGTCTTTCGTTTCGTGGGCGGTGTGGCCTTCCTGCCAGAGGAACTCGGCGGTGCGGAGGAACAGGCGCGGGCGCATTTCCCAGCGCATGACGTTGGCCCACTGGTTGATGAGTAGCGGGAGGTCGCGGTAGGATTCGATCCAGCGGGAGAAGGCGGCACCAATGATGGTTTCGGAGGTCGGGCGGATGACGTAGGGCTCGGCGAGTTCGCCGGTGGGGATCATCTTGGTTTTTCCGGTCTCGGGGTCCTTGACGGCTTCGAGGCGGTGATGGGTGACGACGGCGCACTCGGTGGCGAAGCCTTCGGCGTGCTCGGCTTCCTTTTCGAGGTAGGAAAGGGGGATCAGCAGGGGGAAGTAGGCGTTCTGGTGGCCGGTTTCCTTGAAACGTCGGTCGAGTCCCTGCTGGATGAGTTCCCAGATGCCGTAGCCCCAGGGTTTGATGACCATGCAGCCGCGGGTCTCGGAATTTTCCGCCATGTCGGCGGCTTTGATGACCTGCTGGTACCACTCGGGAAAATCTTCGGCGCGGGTCGGGGTGATGGCGGTCTTGGGTGCGGACATGGAAACTTTAATCGTTAAATCTTAAACTCCACAAGGGAGATGCCAAGCGGCGGGGGGAAGAGACCAGAATCCGGCGGGGGGATGCCAGAGAAAAGACACGAAGAACCCAGCAGGCTCAGGCCCTCTCTTTCCCAGACCTAAGCTCATCACCAGCACCTGACTGCCGATGAAAACACTGAACCAAAAGAACGCCGCATCGGTGAAACCGTAGGAGTGGAGCCCGATCCCGAGCATGTTGGTGCCGATCGCGTTCTGCGGGGCCTTGACCGGGACCCCGTGGTGGATGAGAGCGGCAACCAAACGGTCGTCTTCCCAGGTGACTCGAAAGGTAATGATCCGATCTGGTCCCGTCATCCGTTCAAGGATGTCAGCATCCTTGTATTTCTGGTTCTCATCAACAAACGGCAGAATCGCGTCGACCACCTCATGAACCGCTTCATCGACGGCTCCCCACAGCCTGCATCCGATAAGCTTTCGGGGGGATACCGACGGAGCGTTTAAACTGGCGGGTAAAGGCGCTCTGGTCGCTGAATCCACAGGAAAGTGCGATCTCGCTCAGTGGATGATCACTGCTGACGAGTAGGTGACGTGCCTTATCGATGCGGCAGCGAATGATATACTGATACGCTGAGATGCCGAAAAGCCGCTTGATACGCTGCCCGATTTGGAAAGAGGAAAGTCCGGTGGCAGCAGCAATGTCGTCTAGCGTTAGAGACTCACTCAAGTGATTGCGGACGTGGTCAAGGACGGTCGAAAGCTGCCGCAGTTCGTCGGAGCTGTCAGGGCCGGTTGAGAGATCCCGTGAGATGCCGGACAGACCGGCGATGCTGCCATCGGCCGCACGAAGCACCTTTTTCCATGTCAGGCACCACCCGCTTTGCCCGCCGGGGTATAGGTGCAGCTCGAGCTGGCCGCGAATCTCCGGCCCACCAGCAAGCAGCGCAAGATCCTGGCGGGTGAACTCCTTGCCTAGCGGCGGTGGAAAGACTTCGAGCGCGGTCTTGCCGATCAGCTCATGCTTGGATGCCAGCTTGCAGCGGCGCACCAGTGTGTCGTTCACCAAGATGTAGCGGCCGACGGCATCCTTGATGAAATAGACGGTGTCCGGCACTTCATCGAAAACCTCCTCGCCGTGGCAAGGTCGATTGAGACGGGCGAAGAACTGTTTCTGGAGCTCGGATGGATCCATGCGGGGCTTTGCGGGATTGCGGCTTGAATCAGGCCAAAAAGAAAGAAAAGAATGGGTGATCCGACAAGACCCGCCCGAGAACTTGGGCTAGCTTCGGCGACTTACGACTAAGCAATCCCTATGAAGAGTGAAACGATTTTCGAAGGCTGCATCCCAGCCCTGATGACGCCCTGTAACGAAGCAGGCGAAGTGGATTATGATGCCCTGGTCGCCACGGCCAAGGATCTGATTGCCAAGGGCATGCGGGCGGTGGTCTATTGCGGATCAATGGGCGACTGGCCGCTGCTCACCGACGCCCAGCGTCAAGAGGGCGTGCGGCGCTTGGTCGAAGCCGGGGTTCCAACCGTCGTCGGCACCGGTGCCCAGAATTCCAAACTCGCTGCCGAACACGCGGCGCATGCGCGTGAAGTCGGTGCGGACGGACTGATGGTCATCCCTCGCGTCCTTTCACGCGGAAGCTCTGCCACCGCACAAAAGGAGCACTTCCGCCAGATTCTCATCGCTGGCGGCGATCTTCCGGCTGTCATTTACAACAGCCCGGTCTATGGCTTCGAGACGAAGGCCGACTTGTTCTTCGCGCTGCGCCATGAGTTCCCGAGCCTGATCGGCTTCAAGGAATTCGGCGGTGCCAAGGCGCTCAGCTACGCCGCAGAATTCATTACCAGTGGCAGCGACGAGCTGACCTTGATGGCCGGCGTCGATACGCAGGTCTATCACGGCTTCGTGAACTGCGGCGCAAAAGGTGCCATCACCGGAGTGGGCAACGCGCTTCCCAAAGAAGTGCTCCGTTTCCTCGAACTCTGCCGCGCGGCAGCAAGTGGCGACCCTCAGGCAAGGAAGTGGGCGCTCGAGCTTTCCGAGGCTCTTGCCGTGCTCTCGATCTACGACGAAGGACCGGACCTCGTCCTTTACTACAAGGAGTTGATGGTGCTCGAAGGTCACGATGCCTACCGCCACCAGCTCTACGCCAGCGATCAGCTCAGCGCGAGTCAGCGGAATTTCCTGCACACCCAGTGGAAGCAATTCCGCGATTGGTGGACCGCGTGGGACGGCAAAGGTGACTGACCGCCATGAGCACGGACACCATCAAACGGGTGCGCGTCATCGATTCGCACACAGCCGGCGAACCAACGCGCGTGGTCGTCTCCGGTGCCCCGAAAATTCCCACCCGTGGCGCATCCGCTGCCCATGATTACTTGCGCACTCAGGCCGACTGGATGCGCCGCGCCCTGATCCACGAACCGCGTGGATTCGAAGCGATCGTCGGTGCCTTCCTCTGCGAACCTGCCGACGAAAGCTGCGTCTCAGGTGTCGTGTTTTTCAACAACGTCGACTACCTCCACAGCTGCATCCACGGCACCATCGGCGTCATTGAAACGCTCGCCCATCTCGGTCGCATTCAAGCTGGAACGCATCGCCTCGAAACACCCGTGGGCGTGGTTTCCGCAACGCTCGACGAAGACGGCAGCGTGACCGTGGAAAATGTGCCGAGCTATCGCTACGCGCAGCAAGTCGCGGTCGAGGTCCCCGGCCATGGCACAGTCACCGGCGACATCGCCTGGGGCGGCAACTGGTTCTTTCTCATCAACAAACAGGGGCCTCCGGTGAAACGGGAAGCCATCGAGGAGCTGACCGCCTTTACCTGGGCGGTGCGGCAGGCACTCGATGCCGCCGGGATCACCGGAAAAGACGGAGGCTTGGTCGATCACGTGGAAGTCTTCGCTGATCCCGAAGACGGCGTGGAAGCCGAGAGCCAGAACTTCGTGCTCTGCCCGGGCAAAGCCTACGACCGTTCGCCCTGCGGCACCGGCACCAGCGCGAAACTCGCCTGCCTCGCCGCCGATGGCGAACTGGCAGAAGGCGAAACGATCCGGCAGGCGGGCATCCTCGGCACATCATTCGCCGGGAGCTACCGCCGCATCGATGAAAACACCATCACCCCGATCGTGCAGGGTCGCGCCTACGTCACCGCCGAATCCGAAATGGTCCTGCGATCCGACGATCCCTACCGCTACGGCGTGGAATGAGCACGGAAAAAAAGAGTATCGTCGTGGTCGGAGGCGGTGTGATTGGTCTCGCCTGCGCCTACTATTTGAGCAAGGCAGGCCGTCAGGTCACCGTGATCGAGCGCGACTCGTCGCTTCTTTCCGGCAGCTCCGGAGGCAATGCCGGGATGGTCGTGCCGAGCCACTTCATCCCGCTCGCCGCACCCGGCGTGATCAGCCAGGGCTTGAAGTGGATGCTCGATCCCAAGAGCCCGTTTTTCCTGCGCCCGCGCCTCGACATCGACCTGATGCGCTGGCTCTGGCTGTTCTATCGCCATGCCAATGCAGGCCACGTGAAACGCACGGAACTCCTGCTACGCGATATCGGTCTGGAAAGCCGTCGCTTGCATCACGAGCTGGCCACAAACGAAGGCTTCGACCTCGTTGAGCGCGGCCTGCTGATGCTCTGCCAAAGCGAACATGGCCTCGAAGATGAATCCGCCGTCGCGGTCGAAGCGCAGCGGCTTGGCTTGAAAGTGGAAGTCTTCGGCAAGGAGCGCCTCAAGAAGTTCGAACCGGACACCACCATCGATGCGCTCGGCGGCGTGTGGTTCAGGCAGGACTGCCATCTCGACCCACTCGACTTTGTCGCCGCGCTGCGGAAAAGCATCACCGCCCACGGTGGCACCTTCACCGCGGGCGAAGTCACCAATTTCATCCGTGAAGGAAGCGAGGTGAGCGGCGTGAAAACCTCTCAGGGAAGTGAACACGTGGCCGATCAGATTATTTTAGCAGGCGGCGTGATCAGCACCCAACTTGCTCGCAAGCTCGACCTCAGACTGCCGATGCAGGGCGGTAAGGGCTACTCTCTAACATTGAAGACTCCACGCAAGCAGCTCCAGCTTTGCAGCCTCTTGAAAGAAGGCCGCGTCGCCGTCACGCCGATGGGTGACAGCCTGCGCGTTGCCGGAACGATGGAAATCTGCGGCACCGACACAACACTCAGCCCGGCAAGATTGCAGGGGATCATTGAGTCGTTCTGCCGCTTTTATCCTGAGTTCGAGCACGATGACTTCACCGGTATCAAGCCATGGATCGGCCTCCGCCCGTGCTCGCCGGACGGCCTGCCCTACTTCGGTTTCCTCTCGCGCCACCCGCGCGTGCTCGTCGCCACCGGCCACTCGATGATGGGCCTGAGCCTCGCGCCCGCCACTGGCATGCTTTGCGAAAAACTCATTTCGGGCGAAGCTCGTCCGATCGATCTCACCCAGTTGTCACCCGAACGCTTCCGCTGAAAGCCATGCTCCGCCCTCTTCTCTTTCTATTTGCCCTTCTTTTCTCGTCGCAAATCTCCCACGCCCAAGGGTCAAAGGCAGACTACGAGCGCTCGGCGCAAATCGGCCAACGCTTCTCGGGCAAGGTCTTCATGCAATCGCTCAAGCCCCACTGGTTCGCGAATGGCACGAAGTTCTGGTATCGCAATGACCTGCGCGGAGGCGCGAAGGAGTTTGTGGTCGTCGATGCCATCGCCGGCACCCGCGAACCCGCCTTCGATCACGCCAAACTCGCCACGCTTCTAACCAAGGAACTCGGCAAGGAGATCAAGCCCGACCGTCTACCGGTGGATCGGCTCGACTTCATGGACGACACCATCTTGCTGAAAGGGGGCGGCAAGAGCTGGCAATGGAATCTCAAGGACGCGTCTCTTTCAGCCGCAAATCCTTCGGCAAACGCCAACGAATCCACTGTTGAACTCCTTTCCGGACCACGGCCCAGCAGCGGCTCGGGAGAAGAAACCTCCATTCTTTTCATCAACCGCACCGATGCCGAAGCCCAGCTTCATTGGGTAGGCATGGATGGAAAAACGACTCAATACGCCAGTGTTCAACCTGGAAAGACCCACGCGCAGCACACCTTCGTCGGCCACGTCTGGCTTGCCAAGGATGCGAGTGGAAAGCTCCTCAACGCCTTCGCCGCCACCGCAAATGACGGCGTCGCAATCATCGATGGAAAGATCCCAGCTCAGAAAAAGAGTCGAGGCCGCAGAGGGCAGGGCAATCCCTCAACCTCGCCCGACGGTCAATTCCGTGCCTTCTTCAAGGACCACAACCTCCACCTCCGTGACCTCAACAAGAACGAGGATATCGCCCTGAGCAACGATGGCACCGAAAGCGACGGATACGACGGCCGCGTCTGGTGGTCACCCGATTCAAAATACGTAGTCGCGCTGCGCACCAAGCAAGGCGGCGACCGCAAGGTTTACTACGTCGAGTCCTCGCCGAAGGATCAGCTTCAACCGAAGCTCCACTCCTACAATTACCTCAAACCCGGCGACGAGATTTCTTTGGCGAAGCCGCAGCTCTTTGGTCTGTTAGAGAAGAAGCACATCCCGGTCGATGATTCCCTTTTCCCCAACCCATGGTCGATCAGCGAACTCCGCTGGGAACCCGATAGCTCCGCCTTCACCTTCCTCTACAACCAGCGCGGCCACCAGGTCATGCGCGTGCTCTCGGTCGATGGTTCATCGGGAAAGGTCAGGCCAATCGTCGATGAAAACCCCGAAACCTTCTTCTGCTACAGCTCGAAAACCTTCCTCCGGCAACTCCCCGCGACCAACGAACTCATCTGGATGAGCGAGCGCGATGGCTGGAATCACCTCTACCTCATCGACAGCAAGACCGGGGCGGTAAAGAACCCGATCACCCGCGGCGAGTGGGTCGTCCGCGAGGTCACCGAGGTGGATGAAGAGAAACGCCAGATCTGGTTCACCGCTGGCGGCATCATCCCCGGCCAGGATCCCTACTACCTTCACCACGCCCGCGTGAACTTCGATGGCAGCAATCTCACCCTTCTAACAGATGGCGACGGCACCCACTCGATTAGCTACTCCCCCGACCGCCGCTTCTTCATCGATAGCTGGTCAAGGGTCGATCACCCCCCTGTCCACGAACTCCGGAGCACCGAGGATGGCAAGCAGATCTGCCTCTTGGAGAACGCCGACATCAGCGCTTTGAAAGAAGCCGGTTGGAAAGCCCCGGAGCGCTTCGTCGCCAAAGGCCGCGATGGCAAGACCGACATCTACGGCATCATCATCCGCCCGACGAATCACGACCCCGCGAAGTCCTATCCCGTCCTCGAAGACATCTACGCCGGCCCGCACAGCGCCTTCGTGCCGAAGAACTTCCAAAGCTCCTATGGCATGAATGCCATGGCTGAACTCGGCTTCATCATCGTCAAAATCGACGGCATGGGCACCTCGTATCGCTCTAAGGCTTTTCACGATGTCGCTTGGAAAAACCTCGGCGACTCGGGTTTCCCCGACCGCATCAAATGGATCCAGGCCGCCGCGGCAAAAGACCCCTCGATGGACCTTTCACGCATCGGCATCTATGGAGGCAGCGCCGGCGGTCAAAGCAGCACCCGCGCCCTGATCGCCCATCCCGATTTCTACAAAGTCGCCGTCTCCGACTGCGGTTGCCACGACAACCGCGTCGACAAGATCTGGTGGAACGAGCAGTGGATGGGCTGGCCGATCGGTCCGCACTACGAAGAGCAATCCAACGTCACCCAGGCCCATCGGCTTCAGGGCAAGCTGCTGTTGATCGTCGGAGAGATGGATGAAAACGTTGATCCCGCTTCGACCATGCAAGTCGTCGATGCCCTCGTAAAAGCCGACCGCGACTTCGATCTCCTCGTCATCCCCGGCGCCGGTCACGGTGCCGCCGGAACGAAATACGGTCGCCGCCGCCAAGCCGACTACTTCGTCCGCCACCTGCTCGGCAAGGAGCCGCGGTGGGAGGACTAGAGGCCAATCATCGAGCCAATACGGAGAAGGAGTTTGCAACTCCTTTCGCCACACCCCCATCAAGAATACCCTGCAGGTGTTTCCAATGCTAAAACTCCTATCCGCCCTTATCGGGGTAATGCTCCTGTTGCCTTTCGAGCCCATCCCGGGCGAAGAAATTGAACAATCCGATGCCGTCGTTCAGTTGCTGAATCTGTTCGCCGCGCGAACGGACCCTCTCGCCACTGCCAATGCAGGTATATTACTGAGTGGCGATCGTTCTCCGGCTGAAGTGGTCGCCTCGGATCTGCACAAACCGCTAGCGAACTTGGGTGGATGGAACAACCCCGATACCACCCGCGTCCTGGCAATGCAACTCGGCCGCTACGTCGAGCGGCATCCCGACCAATTCGAGGACGGCTTGCCCTCCGCCACCCACATTGTCGACCCCCTTCGGCTTGGACCATTTTTCGAAGAACTTCTTCTCCTCAATCCGCGGTTTTCCGTCAGGAATTCTATGGATGATCTCGCCAAGCTGAAGGACTTGTTAGACGACTCCTGGCTGAAGGCCGCCGCCGACTGCGGATCAATCCACTTCCAACAGCTCCTGCTGACCCATCGAGGTCAACTCGATGAGTTGTTACTTTCTTACGAAGAGTCGCAGGACGACATCGCCTTGATACTCCTCGGAGAGACCATCGCCAACTACCCGGACGCCCTCCAATCGATCGAGCCCGGCAGATACACCACCCGCTCGCTCGCCTATCTTCTGTCAGGCTCCTTCTCCGTCGTGAATTCATACGAGACTTACGAACTTACCGAAATCGCCGCCGCTTGGACGGTTCAACATCCAGATCTGCCCGTCATCCTGAGGGACCTCAGGGATCCGCTTTCCCTGTCACTATTCGAAGCCTTCCTCCTTTGGAAAAAGGGCGAGCGGGAAGCGTCCATCAAACAACTCGTCTCCACCCTCGGGAATGGCCCGGGGATCAACGCCGGATTTGTCATGAAATATTTCCCGGAGGCCTCTCTTTCCGACCAAGAGGCCGCATCACTCATCCGCCTGATGCCCGAAGAATTACTGGCGACTTATCAGAAAATGTCGCGGTCTAAGACTCATCAGGGCGGAGAAGCGCGGATTGCCGCAATGATCGCGGCCGAGGTGACTTCCCGGGACAAGCACAAACAAATCTCAAAATGAAGGCCCGCCAACGCTTCCGCATCGCGTCCGGCGTTTTCCTGCTTGCGACCATCGCTTGCGCCACGATCGCCTTGTGGCCGGTGAAGAGCGGCGTCCGCATTCCAGTGCATGGTAAAAAGGGGACCATGGGCTATATCGATAGCGAGGGATCGATGGTCATCGACCCGGACTGGAGAACGGCATCGGCCTTCGGATCGGATGATCGCGCACTGGTTTCCATGGCCCAAAGACCGTCGCAATTCGGACGATGGTTCGGTCGCCGCCAGCTCGACGTGACAATCGACGTTCATTACCGCATCGATCGGTTTGGATACGCGACGCCCTACACGCCAACCCACCCCGCCCTGCGTCATCTGCCCGCCGAACTGACCGCTGAACTGAACCTGATCCATCGAGCCGACTTCAGCTGGCTCCTCAAGGACGGCACCGCCGCCTTCGCAGGGAACTGGCGAAAAGCTTTGGACTTTATCGCCGACGACCCTGCAGCCGTTTACGAGAACGGTCGATGGGGCTTCATCGACAAGCGTGGAAAAACCGTCATTCCATTCCTGTGGGATGAGACCCTCGGGTTCAATGGCAACGGTCTCGCATGTGTGGCCATCAACCGGAAGTGGGGAGTGATCGACACCACAGGCCGTCTCGTCGTTCCTCTCTACTTTCAGTCGCTCGCTGGCTACGATAACGAAGGGATGTGTGCCGCACAATTGACCAGCGGTTGGGGGTTTATCGATCGCCATGGAAAGATCCTTATCCCTTTCCGCTACAAGAAGGCCGAAACCTTCGATCGCTTCGATATGGCAAAAGTCGCGATCGCCGACAATCAGGGCGAGATCCGTTGCGGATGGATCAGTCGTCGCGGAGAGACCTTGATACCGCCAATCTATGACGATGCGGCGCCACTCTGGGCCACGAATTTCTCGGACCATGAATTGCTCCCCGTGATGAATTCCACCGGCGCCCAGTTGATCGATCGCAGCGGCCGCATCGTAGTTGCGAACCCTCATGGAGACTTGCAGCCCGTCGAAGACCCGATGGCGCCCGGAAAATTCTGGATCCGGACAGCTCCGTACCGCTCAAGCGTTCCTCCGAGCGTCTGGCGACCGCCCTTCGAACCCGCATGCTATGACGGGACTGGGAAACTCATTTGGAATGATGGCATTCTCGCTTCAACCAGTATCCCCACGATTTCAGCAATCGCTTCCGGCTTGATCGCCTTGTCACTGTTCATCGTCGGAAGGCGCTTCCCCCATCCGAATGCCGCCTCCATTCAAGGCTGAGACACCAAAACTCAGGATCTCAATCAAACCCTCTAACAAATAGTTTTCTTCCTTACCTTCGGTAAAATTCACCAGCAGAAGGACACGAAGTTAACGAAGGCAAGAGCCGCCATTAGGAAGACGGGATCTTGATCACCCCGCCACCTCGATCGCCAGCTTGCGCGCCTTGATCGCCTCCATCACCGCCACTTCCGCTTCCATCAGGGCGTGAGCCGCAACGATGACCGCATCGCAGGCATGATCCTCCTTGCGGTCGGCATCCTTCTCAATGCGGTGGATCTCGATGTCGGTCTTGATGTCCTCCAGTTTGTCGATCACCTGATCCTTGGTCTGCTCGAACCACTGCTTGATCCGCTCACCCGCCTTCTGGGCTTCCTCTCGTTTTGAATCGCATCGCTGAAGCGCTTCGCTCAGCCCCGTTTCAATCGCCGCCAGTTCATGGTCATCATCCAGATGTCGGTGCACATGGCTTAGTGATTCTTTGACGCTGCTCAGCTCTTCGCGGATTCGGGCATGTTGACCTTGGGGTGCTTTCATCACGACTTACCAATGCACCAAAAACCCACCCCGTCGAACTCCGGAGAAAACGATTTAGACATCACCATCCGGATCGCGAAACTTGCGCCGTCCTCGATCATTTCCCAGCCTTCGTTTGAAGGTAGAGCTCGGCTTCCTTGAGGAGGCGTTGTTGGTTCTCCTTCGCGAGGATGCCCTTGATCTGACGGCCTTCCTTCACCGTCAACTCACCATCCACATAAATCTCCTCAAGCGGCCAATCGTCGCTGCGCTGGGTGGCAAGGGGAACGTCGGAAAATCCGCCGAGCTGGAGATTTCCCATCGGGCTGCGGGCCCAGGCATAGCGGTAATGGACCGGCTTCGGAACCAGTGGATTGCTCAGGACGAGCGCCTTGTTGTCCTTCTTGTCCCGGTTTTTATCGTCCTTGCCGATGATGAGATGGGCCGCGTTGGCAGGATGAAATTTCCGGTCCTCCCCGGCGATGGCAAAGCCCTCGATCGGTCCGCCGTCCGCGACCGCACTGATGGCTCCATTGAAGCGCAGGGTGATGCTGCCGTCCTTCACCGTCATCTCTTCCACCATCGGTGGCTGCCAAAGGAGATCGCGCTCAAAACCATATTCGGTGGCGAGAGCCCAACGTGCGATACGCTCACCGGCCGGAACCTTGAGTTGCGGGTGATACCAACTACGACGGAGATCGTAGGTGCTGGTGAAGCCGATGTTCTGGTCACCACCTTTGAGAAGCTCCAGATAGGTCTGATACTGTGCCTCGCGAATGTAGGGACCGGCATCCGCCATCAAGGCCGTGAAGTTTTCGAGTGACTGCCGCTCGCCTGCGGTGCACAGGGAAAGGATTCCAAACGGCATCTCGGGATCATGGAAGGCGGCGCGCCATGAGGCGATCATCTTCGGGAAGACATCGCGGTACATCATCGCGCCCCGGGTGCCGTCGAAGCAGTTGTTGAACCCTTGGTGAAAAATCGCACCCTTCACTGCGTGACCTTCCAGCTGGCCGATCATCCCGGCATAGCAATTGCCCGGCCGGTTCTGATCGAGCGCAGGGCTGGGACCAGGCCCGGTTGGTGCTGGCCGGTTCGCGGGTTTTCCCTGCTCCTTCATCCTTGCGGTCCATTGCTGGTGATTCTCAAGCTGCTTCTTGAAATCCTCCTCCGGATCAAAGGCCGCAACCTTCTCGTCCCAAGTGGCCAGAAGCTGCTTCACCGGCGCGGTATTGATCTCCCTCAGCACCGGATCCGGCGTCCAAGACTCCACGGTGGTGCCTCCTAGCGAGATATCAATCACACCGATCGGCACCTGGGTGGCCATGTGAAGGCGGCGGGCGAAGACGTAGCCGATGGCAGAAAGCTCGCGCACACTTTCCGGGGTGCAGACATCCCAATCACCCTTACGGAAGTGCTGACTCGACCATGCGCTCCACTCGTGCAGTCGTGCGAAGCTCTTCGATTTCTCCGGGGTCGTCACCTTGGGCACTGTTAGAATGCGGATTTCGGGAAAGTTGGCAGACACCATCTCCAAATTGCCGTTCTCCACCTTACTGATCGGGAACTCCATATTGCTCTGACCCCCGAGAACCCAGACATCGCCCACCAGAATGTTCTCCAAGGTGAGGGTCTCGCTCGCCCCTTTCACCGTAAGCGTCAAGGCGTCTGAGCTGGCAGGCATCGCTGGCAGGGTCACTTTCCATGCACGATCCACCGCTGCCGTCGCGCTTCCCGATGCCCCCGCCATGGACACCGTGACCAGTTCACCCGCTTCCGCCCAGCCCCAGATGGCGATCGGCTTGTCGCGCTGAATCACCATGTTCGATTGGAAAAGGTTGCTCAGGCAGAGTCCATCGCCGATCGCTGGAAATTCGACGACGTCCTCCCTTGGCATCTGATCCTTCCCCCAGGCCGGTGCGATCGCTGCAAGCACCAGCCCTACCCATACCATCGATATCATGATCTTCATGCCCGACGATACTGGCCGCAGCGCCCGGTTCGTTCAGTTTCTTCGCCCGAAAAGCGCCTCAATTTTCTCCGGAAGGATGGGCGACGGACTTTCCCATGCGGAGTATGCCCGAGACGAAGATGTGCTGTTTGTGTTCGAAACGCTTGCGCAATCGGGCAGCCAGCCTTTCGGCTCCCGTCATGCCAATGGCCCTGAAGGGAACCTGAATCGTCGTCAGGGACGGATTGGAACCAGCCCGCATGATCCCGTCGAATCCAGTCACCGTCACATCCTTGGGCACCTGCAATCCGCGTTTTCTCAAGCCACCAATCAGATCAAAGGCCTGGTGGTCCGCAGCACACACCCAGGCGGTGACTCCCCGGCGGGTTTGTTCCGCGGCTGCATCAATACTTTCGGCGAGATTTAGCGAGGGTCGCGGAAACATCCCGATGATGTCATTGGGGTCAACCTTGAGCTTCAGCCGGGTCATCTTCTCCAGGTATCCGGTGTAACGTCGGCACGACCAACTGGCCGCAATGGGATAGTCCCTCGTGTAAAACCCGATCCTTCGGTGGCCCGCATCCACAAGGTGCTCGATGAGGGTGGAGATCCCGTGGTAGTGGTCGATGTCCACGCAATCGATCGTGTTGTGCTCGAACTGGTCGACGAGCGAAACCAATGGAAAGCGAAGAGCCAGTTGATCAATGACGGCTTGAGGAAAGGGATAAATCAGCAGGATTCCCCTGTCGGACCGATCCTTCAAGGACTTGATCTTCTCGAAGACCGGGTCCTTGATACTGGAAACCTTGGGAGGGATGATTGTGACGTCCACGCTGGCACCATGGGTTTGCGCATACTCGGAAACTCCGGCGAGAATCTGTTCGCCAGGGCTCTCATACTTGCCGCAGAAGAACTCATCCTCGTCACTGCAGACAAGAACATTGAAACGGAACTTCTTTGCAGCGCGCTTCTTGGGAGACGAGCGGGTCTCCATGTGGGTGTAGCCGATTTCCGCCGCCAATAGGCGACGGTTGACCACAATCCACAAAACCATTAGCCCTGCACCCCGGTGGGTAATTCTCGTGATAGCAAAGCAGACACTGATTCAGTGGAGACAAAGCGCCATCGCCACCCTGAATTTCGCGGCCAAGGCCGGCAACAACCTGCACCGCATCGCCGACGACACCGGCACCCTCACCGTCGAAGCCTTCCGCCAGGATCTCGACTACCGCAATCGCCCCATCGAAATCTTCGGCGCACCCTACCCCGGCACCATCGGCTTCGGAAACCTCTATCCGGAAGGCTATCAAGACCCTATTCGAAAAGCCATTCGGGCAGGGTGATTTTCGAATTTTTAGTTGAAGCGGGCGGTCTGCAGAGGGTGCCGAGGGCTTGCGGGAGGTGCGCAGCGCCTTTCACTGGGAAAAATGGCCCAGCACCCTGACTAGA
>CAZVMS010000062.1:0-20067 GCA_964628795.1 uncultured Haloferula sp.
GTCAGGGTGCTGGGCCATTTTTCCCAGTGAAAGGCGCTGCGCACCTCCCGCAAGCCCTCGGCACCCTCTGCAGACCGCCCGCTTCAACTAAAAATTCGAAAATCACCCTGCCCGAATGGCTTTTCGAATAGGGTCTGGCTAGTGCGAGCTTGCAATAGTTTGTCAAAGTTAAGGATTGAGAACGACTTGTGATTCACCTAGTGTTCCGCCGTGGTTCGTTTCCGACCGAATGTCGCCGCGCTGATCACGCGTGGAGAAGGCCAACTGCTCATCTGTGAGCGTTGGACGATTCCGGGTGCCTGGCAGTTCCCGCAGGGCGGGGTGGATGACGGGGAGACGGCGCTTGAGGCGCTCTATCGTGAGGTCCGTGAAGAGGTCGGGCTGAAGCCGAAAGATTACGAGGTGATCGCGCAGCGCGAGGGTTACCGCTATCTTTATCCTGAGGATGTGCGTGAAAAGAAGGCCCGCAAGCATGGCTGTCATGGTCAGGAGCAGGTGTATTTCCTCTGCCGTCTAAAATCGGATAGCGCGAAGATCGATGTGAGCCGTGAGCCGCGTGAGTTTTCCGGATACCGCTGGATTCTACCGGATGAGTTTGATCTCGATTGGCTGCCGTCATTCAAACGCGATGTCTATCGCGAGGTGATGAATGACTTTTTCGGTGTCTTGTTCTGAGCGGTCTAACAGCTTGTCGTCAACGTGAGGCAGCGGCAAGGCGGTGCGCCATGTGGGGAAAGAGAAGCCAGTGGAAAGGGAGGACGGCGAACCAATAAAGTCGTCCGAAGATTCCTTGCGGTCTGAAGGTGGCGGTTTGCCGGAGTTGGTCGCCTTCGATCCGGAATTCGAGCCAAGCTTCGCCGGGAAGTTTCATTTCCGCGTAGAGGATGAGTCGTCCGGCCTCGCGGTCGGCGACGAGGACGCGCCAGAAGTCGAGCGGGTCACCGGGGCGGAGTTCGGTGGGATGACGTCGGCCGCGACGGATGCCGGTGCCACCGAAAATGCGGTCGAGTGCTCCGCGGATTTTCCATGCCCAATTCATGGAAGGCCAGCCGTTCTTTCCGCCGAGGGACCAGATGGCTTCGATGACATCCTCGCGTGCGGCAGTGAGTGGTACGCTTTGGTCATCGCTGAAAACGCCGTGCTCAGGAGTGCGGACGGCATCGATGAAGCTGGGGTCGAGTGTGCCGGCTTGAAGGGAATCGGCCCAGCGGGAGGGTACGCGGTTTTGGGCGATGCGGGCGAGCGCGAGTTCGACCGCGTCGCGGTAGCTGATGAGCGGGAGGGGAATGATGTAGCGGATCGAGTTGTCCGTGCAGACCGTCTCGTTTTTCATCGACTGCACCAGCGCCCGTGCGAGGGAAAAGGTGGTGGAGGTCATGAGGTAGAGCCACCACGAGGATAGGCTCGGCGAGAGGAAGGGGACGGGAATGTAGTAGCGGGTGAGGCCGCGAACCTCGGCGTAGCCGGCCAGCAGATCGCGGTAGCGGAGCACATCAGGGCCGCCGATGTCGTAGGTTTGGCCGGAGGTAACCGGATGGTCTAACAGGTCGGTGAGGTATTCGATGACATTGCGGATGGCGATCGGCTGGCAACGCGTGGCGACCCAGCGCGGGCAGATCATGACGGGAAGTTTTTCCGCGAGGTCGCGGACGATCTCGAATGAGGCCGAGCCGGAGCCGACGATGATCGAGGCGCGGAGGACGGTGAGATCAGCTTTTGCGGAACGGAGGAGTCCTTCGACTTCGTTGCGCGAGCGGAGGTGAGGCGAGAGTTCCTGATGGGGATCGATGAGGCCGCTCAGGTAGATGGTCCGCTTGCAATTGGTTTGGTTGAGGGCGGCGACAAAATGGCCGGCGACCCTCTTTTCGCGCTCCACGAAGTCGCCGCCTCCGCCCATTGAGTGGAGCAGGTAGTAAGCGGCGTCGAGGTCAGCGGGGAACTCGGGGAGCGTTTCGGGTTTGAGAAAGTCGCCTTCGAGAAGTGTCAGTTGCTCGCCTGCTTTGGAAAAATCATCGAGCGGAAAGCGGCGACGATCGCGCACCAGCGCCGTGACCCGATGCCCGGCTTCAAGCAGGGCAGGAATCAGGCGCAGTCCGATGTAGCCATTGGCGCCGGTGATGAGAAGGTGCACAGCACGATCATCCCATGGCTAGGCGGGGGTGCTACTTCTTTTTTCCAAGACCTTCGAGCGAGCTAGCTGTGATTAGGGGCCAGGCAATGGATGAGGCAATGGATGTTTATTTTCCCTTCTGGGTTTAAATTGGCAGCAATCCGAGCAGCCGGTCGCGGACGCTGTCGTTACGGACCAGGCCGGCGAATTTCTCCGCACCGGGACCGGTGGCGGTGAGCAAGGTCGGGTCGGCGGTGTGGCTGACACCGGTCCAGCCGATGCCGCTGTGATTCCCGGCGATTTGGCCGAGGATCCCCGGCGGGTTGGCGAGCTGGTGGCTCCATTCGACGACCGGCTGGCCGACGAAGACGTCGAGAAGCGCGTCGGCTTCCCCGGCGCTCGGCTCGAAACCGAGCTGCTCCTTGATCAGCGCCCGCAGCTCGGCGGAATCTCCGGGTTTGGCATTCCAAACGGACATCAGGCGCTCGTGCGACATCGTCATTCTTGCGATGCGGGCAAAATGCTCGTCGGTCCGGGCATAGCGCGCGCCGGTGCCGTTGAGACCCGGGTTGGCGTTGCCGTGGTCGCTGGTGAGGATGACCAGGATGTCATCGCGTCCGGCGGTGGCTTCGAGCACGGTGGCGACGGCGTCGTCGAAAGCGATCTGGTCGTGGAGCAGGCCGGCGATGTCGTTGCCGTGGGCGGCGTGATCGATCCGCGCACCTTCGACTTGCAGCAGAAAGGGCGCGTCGCCGGGAAGAAAGCGGTCGAGCGCGGCGCGAGTCATTTCCGCCAGAGTCGGGACTGCCTTGGCCAGCGCGGCGTCGTGATCGCGGTCGATGGAGTAAGGCAGGTGACCCTCGGTGAAGGTCCCTAACAGCCGTGGTTCGCGGGCGGCGAGGAGCTGGTCGCGGTTGCGCAGGATCTGGTAACCGGCCACCTCATAGTCGGCCAAAACGTCTTTTTTATCCTTTCGTTTGGCCGGGTCGAAGAAGACCGAACCACCGCCAAGGATGATTTCGGCGCGGCCGAGGTACTGCGGCGCGATCGTGTCCTCGTCATCGCGGTCCGGGCTGTTGGAGGCGAAGCCGGCGGGCGTGGCGTGGGTGATGGTGGCGGTGCTGACGAGTCCGAGGCGGACCTTGGTTTTGGCGAGGGTCTGGCCGATCGATTCGAGCGCTGCACCTTTATCGGAGATGTTGATGTGGCCGTTAGGAATCCGCTGACCGCTGCTCCAGGCGGAGGAGGCGGCGGCGGAGTCGGTGACGAGCGAGTTACCCGAAGGCGTGTCCATGAGCCCGTGCACCACGCCCGGCGTGCTGAGCAACTCCCACCAGCGGGTCGGCTTTTTCCGAGTCTGGCGGGAAAGCTCCTCGGCCAGCGGCAGCACGCCGTGGCTCATGCCGTCAGAGACCATGAAGATGACCCCCTGCGGCCTCCTGGAGGACTTGGGCGGAGTCTCTGCGGCGGATGCGGAGGAGGCGAAACCGCCAAGGGATCCGAGACTGCCGAGCAACCCACTTTGAAGAATTCGCCGACGCGTCGTATGCATGCCCACGGAATAGCGCGGCGTACCCCCAATCGCAAGAGCGCGAGTTGGGCGAAAAAGTCACGTAGAACCCCGTCCAAGATTCATGAATTTGGCAATGGTTGAGGCTCGGTGGAGGGAGGTGACGGCTGGTCACTTCTTTTTCCCTAGGCCTTTGAGCAAGCTGTCGAGGTCGCCGAGGTCGGGCATGCCGCCGCCTCCGCCTCCCATGCCAGGGAATCCACCGCCGCCACCCATGCCGGGCATGCCGCCCATTTGACCCATCATCTTTTGCATCTTCTTGGGTGACTTCATCATCTTGCGCATGTCGCCGAATTGCTTGAGCAGGCGGTTGACTTCAATGATCGTCACGCCGGAGCCGGCGGCGATGCGCTTGCGGCGGGAGGGTTTGATGATTTCCGGGCGACGGCGCTCGTCGGGGGTCATGGAAAGTACGATGGCTTCCGTACGTTTCATGCGCTTCGGATCGAAGGCGGCGTCGGGGATCTGCTTCTTGATCTTATTGAAGCCGGGGATCAGGCCCATGAGGCCCTTCATGTCGCCGAGCTTGCTGATCATTTTCATCTGATCGAGGAAGTCATAGAAGTCGAACTTGCCGGAGGCCATGCGCTGCATCGACTTCATCGCGTCCTTTTCATCGATGCGGCCGGCAACCTGCTCGACCATGCCGACGACGTCGCCCATGCCGAGAATCCGGTCGGCCATGCGGTCGGGGTGGAACTCGAACAATTGGTCGAGCTTCTCGCCTTCACCGGCGTATTTGATCGGCTTGCCGGTGACCGAGCGCATCGAGAGGGCGGCACCGCCACGGGCGTCGCCATCGAGCTTGGTGAGAATGATGCCGGTGATGCCGACGGCTTCATCGAAGTGCTTGGCGACGCTGACCGCGCCCTGACCGGTGGCGGCATCGGCGACGAGCAGGGTTTCCTGAGGATCGAGGAAGGCGTGGAGGCGTTTGAGTTCTTCGACGAGGCGTTCGTCGATTTCCTGGCGTCCGGCGGTGTCGAAGATGAGGACGTTGCCGTTTTGCGTCTCCGCCCAGGCGAGGGCTTCGCGGGCGACTTTGACGACATCGGTTTCCGAGGCGTCTGGGGTGTAAACGGGGACGTCGACTTGTTTGCCGACGGTGGCGAGTTGGTCGATCGCGGCGGGTCGGTAGAGGTCGCAGGCGATGAGCAGTGGCTTCTTGCCTTCGCGCTTGAGGCGCATGGCGAGCTTGCCGGCGGTGGTGGTTTTACCGGCACCGTTGAGACCGCAGAGGAGGATGCGGCCTGAGCCATCGAGCTGAAGCGGGACTTGATCGCCGCCGAGGAGTTCGGCGAGTTCGTCGTGGAAGATTTTGACGATCTGCTCACCGGGCTTGATCGACTTGAGGACATCGGCCCCCATCGCCTTTTCTTTGACGTGAGCGATGAATTCCTTGGCGACGAGGTATTCGACGTCGGCTTCTAACAGCGCGACGCGAATTTCCCGCAGGGCATCGGTGATGTTCTTCTCCGAGATTTTTCCGACGCCACGGAGGTTGCGGAAGGTTTTGTCGAGGGAGTCGCTGAGGGATGAGAACATGGTTTGTTAGAAAATTTGGAAACTTGAAAATTTGAAAGCTGAAATTGGTGATCAGTTTTGCGGGACGTAGGCGGCTTCTTGATCGATGCGGAAGTTCCAGCGGAGGGGGATTGCGGGCGGCTCGCCGTCGGGAGTTTTCCAGGTGATTTGGACTTGGCAGCTCTGGCTGCGGAGGTGGCGGTTGACCTGCCATGAGATGGAGCCGGTTTCGGCATCGAAGGTGGCGGGCACCTGACCGAAGCCGCCGATTTTCATGGAGACGGATTCAGGATCGATGGGGCCGGCATCGGAAAGGTCGGCAGAGATGAGCGGCAGGCGTTGATCGATGATGGCACCGGCTTCGGGTTGCACCGGGTAAGGAGTTCTTTGGGCGATGCCAGAGTCGTTGTTAGATGCGCCGACTGAAGTGTCATTGAATGCGGTGGCGAGTTCGAAGATGTGGTCGTGGGTTCCGAGGATCACGTAGCGGGGAATGGAGTGATCGAGGGTATCACGGTGGACCTTTCCAGGGAGGACGGTGAACATCTGTTGGTAGCCGAACTCCTCTCCTAGTTGGAACATCTCGGTGGTCTGGAATCCGCCGGGGTAGGCGTAGGTGGTGACGGCTTTGCCGAACTTTGATTCGAGGAAACGCTTGGATTCGCCCATTTCATCACGCAGGAATTTGTCGAAAGCATCGGGGCCTTCGCGGCGGTATTTTTTCACTGTCGCCGGGTAGGGGTGGCTGACGGCGTGGCTGCCGACCGTGGCACCGTGTTTCATCATTTCCTCGATCATCGGAATGGTGAGAGCCTTGCCTCCGCCATCGACGTAGTTTTTGTAGAGGAAAATGGTGAAGGGATAGCCCATTTCCCTGAGGATGGGAAAGGCGTCGTCGTAAACGGACTTCCAACCGTCATCGATGGTGATGACGACGCTTTTGTCCGGGATGGATTTTTCGCCGCGCTTCCAAGCTTGGAAGTCTTCCATCGAAACGACTTTGAGTCCGAGGGCTTGGAGCGCTTCCATTTGCCGACGGAACTTCGAGGTCTGGATCTTCATCTCGGTCTCCTCGTCGGTCTCCGAGAAATCGTGGTAGCCGAGGATGGAGACGCGGACGGCGTCATCGGAGGCTGAGGCGGTCAGCGCTGAGATCAGGGCGAGGAATGAGAGGATGCGAAGGGTCACGGCGGGAAGATAGGGCGCTGATCGCGAATGATAAACCTGAACTTTCAGGGAATCCTTGCGGGTGCGGCTAGCCCGGTGGCCATTTAAGTTGGCGGCCGGCGAGGAGGTGGACGTGAAGGTGGGGGACGGCTTCGCCACCGTCGGGGCCGTTGTTGATAACGAGGCGGAAGCCATTTTCGGCGAAGCCTTCACTTTTGGCGACTTTTGAGGCGGTCAGAAGGAGGTGGCCGAGGACGGCTTGGTCGGAGATTTCGGCCTCGGCGACGCGGGGGATGGGTTTGCGCGGGATGACGAGGTAGTGGACCGGTGCCTGAGGCGAGATATCCTTGAAGCAGATGCAGAGATCGTCTTCGTGGACGATGTCGGCCGGGATCTCGCGGTCACAGATTTTTTCAAAAAGCGTCTTTTTAGCCATGGTTTGAGGAAAATCTTGGGAGGAGAAAGTCAGTCAAATCTTTCGCCTTCGAGGTGAAGCCTGAGGGGGCGTGACGGATCGTGGAAGTCCTGGTGCTGACTCCAGAGGAAGCTGCGGACTTCGGTGAGGAGCTGATCACACTTCTTGTCCCACTTTTCCTGACCTCTGAGAACGAGGACGGATTCCCTTAATCCGGTGAAGCGGATTTCTTCGGCACCGACGCCTCGGAGTTCATTGAGTTCGCTGCGGAGACACTCGAAGAAGGCGAGTTCGTAACCATTTCCGGCACGGCGGGCGGCATGAGGAAGTGAGAGGGTCACCGGGGGGGCGATCGGCTCGAGCTGAGCCGCGATCAGGTGGCAGCCGATCATTTCGAGCATCTTGCGCATCCGCTCATAGAGCGTGTGGAGAGGGAGCAGGCTGAGCGAGCACTTGCTTTCAAGATACTCTTCCACGCCTTTGCGAATCTCATCGAGAAACGGAAAGTCATCGTGGTCTGCCGCGGCGGCGGCGCGCTGCAAGGCGTGCCCCAGCCAAGCTGTGTCGTAGTCGTGGACCTGATAGTTGCCAACTTGAATGGCAGGTCGATTTCCGATCAGTGCGATCACTCGGTAAAATCAGTAAAATAGGGGGTTTTCGGAAAAAGGGGAGTCGTTCAGTCCTTAAAGAGGCGGCGTTGCATCGGGTCGCGGGCGGCACGGAGTTCGAGCGCCTGAATCTCCCGGATGAATTCGCCGACGTCTTCGAACTGCCGGTAGACGGAAACATAACGGACGTAGGCCACCGGATCGATCTGGTGCAGCTTCTCCATGACCTTGATGCCGATGTTCGACGAGGGCACTTCGCTGACGTGATCCCGGTGGAGTTCGGAAAGCATTTCGTCGACGGCTCGATCGATACGATGCATTGAGACCGGTCGCTTTTCGCAGGCTTTGATCAGGCCGTTGCGGATCTTCTCGCGGTTGATTGCTTCGCGGGTTCCGTCGCGTTTCATCACTCGCAGTTCGGTTCGTTCGATCTGCTCGTAGGTGGTGTAGCGGTAGTTGCAGTTCATGCACTCGCGACGTCGGCGGATGGTGGTGCCGTCCTTCGACATCCGGGAGTCGAGAACTTTGTCTTTGAGGGAGGCGCACTGAACACATCGCATGGGCGGGGAGATCGATGGGCGGCAGCCTACGCCTTCATGTGGGGGGGTCAACGCGAAAACTATGACAGATTTAGTAGCTGACTCCCGATGGTTGGCGGATGTGAAGGAGATTTTTTAGAGAAATTTTGAGGGGAGGGGAAGCAAGTGGTTGCTGTTCCAGAAGGGGGGCTTAGTCGGTGGAGCTCCAAGGTGGTAAAGAAAATACCTTTCGAGTGAGAAAGGGGCGATGGCCGCAAGCGGCCTAGATCAAATCTGGAGGACAGGTGATGACCAGACCCGGCTATGCCACGGTGCTTCTTGACTTCGGCAGCAATCCCAAATCTCAGGGTTCAATGCCTCCGGCGGCGATGGAATAAGCCGACGCATACGATCATTCCCATGAAGGTCGAGCTGATTTCGGGCACGGCACTGACCGTGATGCTGATATTGTCGAGAGCGAATTCATCTCGCGAACCTGATCCGCCGACGTCATCTCCCGTCCAGCGAAGGAATAAAAACTCATCTGGCTCGAAGCTTAGAAAGGGAATGTTGGTGCTCTTCGAATTCCTGGTCCAAGCAGCTGAAGCATCCTTCGCTCCTTCGCTCGTGTAATTGAGTTCGGCCACGTTATTGAAGCTTGGTGGAATTGTATCTGAAGCACTCACTTGGAATCCGAAATTGAATGAGTTTGACCTGTCATCATTATTGAGGACGAACAAGTCATAGCTCACGGATAAATTGGTGATGGCGGAAAGAGATTTGTTTTCCAAACGGAGGATGAAAGATCCTGGAGTAAAATCTTCAGCAATCGGTTGAATTCCTAGCGCAGTATTTGTTGTGCTTGTTTTGAATGCGTAGACTCCACCGGTGGCGACTCCCCCATCACTTGTGCCCCGAGCAAAATCTCCGGTCGTCTTCGTTCCTCCAAAAGCCACGTCTCCATCACTTAATCCTGTGACGCTCCAGTTGTCCGAATCAAGCTGACCAGCGGATGGATCCGGATTGGGTGAAAATCCTGAGCCTGTGAATGATTGAAAATCGAAAACCAGTGGGGTATCGAGCGCTGTGATAACGACCGCCGCGTTCATTTGGCTGGCTGCCATTACAATTCCTGCGATCGAAATAGCGCCGGGGGCCAAGTGCGTTCTGCTTAGGTTTTTCATCATTCGAAGAAGGGGGTGATTTTCGATCAATCAAGAGGCAAGGGACTGAGCCATTATTCCTCGCTCCGCGTGCTTACGGGCCGAGTAAGAAAGCAGATTCTTTGCCCAAGTCAATGAGTGAAGAGGTGTCGAGTTTGAAAAACAAGGCGGGAACCAACTGCCGGTCGGAAACAAACCCTACTATTGACCTCCATCCACTGAATCCTCAGCGTGTCGCCGCCGATGCAGGAACGTGATAAGGAATTCTCAGGAGTAGGGAGTTGGCTAGCTCTGTTAGCGATCCTGTGGCTCTACTTGTTTTGGTGCCTCATTCCTTCTTGGGATTCGGAAGGATACTATGGCTATGGCTGGATGGTGGGGCCGGCGAGCTTGTTCTTTTTCTGGCGTCGGCTGGAGCCCGTGCGAGATGGGAAGATCCCGTCGGTCGATGGGCGGGCTGGGTGGCCGCCAGTCGTCGGGTTGCTAGCTTTTTTGGTGGTGTTGATCCCGTTGCGGATGGTCGAGTTTGCGGATTCGTCGTGGCGGCCGCCGTTGTGGCTGCATGCGATGCTCGTGGTCGGGCTGAGCCATTTTGTGATCGCTTGGAAGCTCGGCTGGAAATACTCGATGTTTTTCGTGCCTGCGACGATTTACGCGCTCACGGCGGTGCCCTATCCGTGGCAGATCGAGCAGCTATTGGTCCGCAAGTTGACGGGCGGGGTCATTCAGATCGCGGGGGAGTTGTTCAATCTTTTTGGCCGCCCGGTGACGGTTTTGGGGGAGACCTTGGAGTCGATGGGGACGGTGGTGGAGGTGACGGAAGGCTGCAGTGGCATCCGCTCGTTTCAAAGCTTGCTGATGTCAGCGCTGTTCTTCGGCGAGTTGTTCCGTTTGCGCTGGTTCTACCGAGTGCTTTTGCTGGTGATCGGGGTTGCGGCGGCGGTGGTGATGAACACCGGACGGGCGATGACGCTGGCGCGAATTCGCTTCGATGAGGGAGAGGTGGCATTCAATGCGGCTCATGACAATGTGGGCTTCCTCTCCTTCGGTTTGAGTGCGGTGGTGCTTCTGATTGCGGCCAAGATTTGCAGCGAACGGCCGGAGCGCCGTCGAGTGTTGCGTCGAACCACGGTGAAGGCTCAAGCCCCAGAGTCCTGAGGAGGTTTTACCTTGTGACTACAGCAGGGATGAAACTGAATTGCCCCTAAAAATCCATGGAGAGAGTGCAGGAAGAGACATCCCGGAGGGCTTTGCTGAGACGTCCGGTGGCGAAATACGGGATCCCGATTCTGTTGGTGATCGTCCTCGCGGCAATCGTCGCGAAACCGGTGTATCGTGTTTTCCGAGATTGGCAGGTGGATCGCAATGTGCAGGGGGCTCGGGAGGCCTTTGACAATGAGGATTATACGGAAGCGCGACGATTGGCGATGGCGGTGCTGAACATCCGGAAGCAGGACTACGAGATGCTTCGCTTGGTCCAGCGATCCATGATGGAGCTCAAGGATCCGCGAGGCTTCGACTTGGCCATAAGTCTGATGCGCCATGAGGAGGCGACGGAGGAAGATCAATTGTTAGGGTTCCAGATGTCTTGTGAGGCGTTGCCGCTGGCGAGCGTGGTGCAGTTGTGGGCCCGTCGTGGTAAGGAACTTGCGTCGACGCCCGAGTATCTCGTCCCGTTTGTGTCTCGTTTGATCGATCAGGGCGAGACGGCGCAGGCGGCGGAGCTTTTGTTGAAAAGATCGGACCAGTATCTTGTCCCGGAACTTCGCTTTCAAACGATCAGAATGCTGATGGAAAGCGGGCGCAAAGAGATGATGGAGCGCGGTCAGTTTGCCATTTCTGACATCATGTTCAACGATGGCGATGATCGGATGGAGGCCTTTCGTTTGCTTTCGAAGGTGCCGGTGGAGGATTTTCGTTCCGGGACCTTCATGGATTTGGATGAGTGGGTTGGGCGGCAAGCTGAAGCAGGGGTTGCCGATTTCCTGTTAGCAAAGCATCAGGAACTGCAGCGTTATCCGGATCGATTGGACGCGATCATATCTGAAGCGATCAACGATTATGCGGAGAAGGATCCTCCAGCGGTCGCTCGGTGGTTGCTGGGGCTGGGTCGATTTGAGGAAGTGCTTGAGTTGGTTCCCAGCGAATCCTTCGCGGGAGATGAGGCTCTATTTCGCGCCCGAGCTCGGGCTCTGATTGGTTTGGAGCGATGGCAGGAGCTGCACGAGTGGTTGGAGACGCCGCCTGAGGGATTTCCCACACTGGAGCTGCATAGTCTGCGGTTGCACGGGCCGGCGAATAGCGATGGTTCGAGGGCGTGGCGGACGGAGTGGGGTAAGGCTTTGAGTGAGGCCGAGCTCGATCGAAATGGTCTGCTCGACCTCCACAGCTCCATGCTTCAGGCGGGCAAGCAGGATCTCGCCAATGAGGCTCTCGCCAAAGCGGTGGCAAGTGGCCGCGGTCGGCTGCCAATGTGGAATCAAGTTCGCCACCTCGTTCCATGGCTGAAGAGAGAGAATAAGTCAGAGCTGCTATTCAAGTTGTGCAGGGCGATGGCCAGGCTCGAGCCCTTTTCACCGGAGCCGGTCATCGAGTTGCTCGATATCAGTTTGGTTCTGGGGAAAACGAAGCCTGAATCCATTATCGAAACCTTGGGAAAGCTAGCGGAGACGTTGCCGCGTATCACCGAAGCGATCCGGTATCGTGAGACACTGGCGACGGCTTTGGTCCTGAGGGGGAAACCCGACGAAGCACTGGCTGCGCTTGGTGATCTCGATGCCGGGCAACAAGCTCGGAGTCGGATTGTCGCCATTTCGGCCGCTGCGGAGGTGCTCTCCGGGGATTCGGTCGGTGGCAAAGAGTTGTTCCGAGGGCTTGTGGCGAAGGAGATGCTCGTTGAGGAGGTGAGGCTTTTTAGAGGGATCGTGGATCCGTCGAGTGCGGAGCTTCCCGAAGTGGACGATCTTTCAAACACTGAAGCAGATGCCGCTTTGCCTGAGTTTTCTGACTCCTTGAGTGACCAATTTTCGGGGCAGCGGAATGTTAAGCCATTGCCTGAAGACGTGGAATCTGTGTTGAAGGGCTTTGGTGAGAAAAAGGAGCTCCCGCCCTTGCCGGAAGTCAAAGATCCCAAGCTTCCGCGCCTGCCTGACTCCAAGGTCATCCATGAGGAGTCCTAGGTCGATTAGGGGTCTTGGGCCGTGATTTTAACTGCGGCACTTCGCCAAAAGCGACTCGAGGAAGCGGGTGATCTGGTGGAGAGCGCGGGTGTAGTCGTTGTCGGGCAGGCCGCTCAGGTCGGCGCGGCAGGAATCGAGCATGCTAATGGCGGTATCGACGGCGGACTCGATGGCTCCCTCGTATTCGGCGATGCCGACGAGCACGGTGAGATCGAGAGGCTCTTGCTCGATGATCCGCTTGTTGAGCTTGGTCCGCTGGCTTTCCGAGGCGGACTCGAGCAAGTTGAGGATCGGTAGGGTGAGTTTGCCCTTTTCGAGGTCGGTGCGGAGGGTCTTGCCGACGGCTTCTTCGCTGCCGACGAGGTCAAGGCAGTCGTCGTAAATTTGATAGACGGTGCCAAGCTTGAGTCCGTAGTCGTAGAGGCGCTGCTCGGTTTCGGCATCGGCACCTGCGAGTGCGGCGGAGATTCCGGAGGCGGCGGCAAACAGCGCGCCGGTTTTCATTTCGATGATTCGGAAATAATCGGCCTTGGTCAGACCGAGGTCAAAACGCCGCTGGGTTTGAACGATTTCCCCTTCGCAGACTTCGCGAGAAGCTTGGCCGACTTTCCGGCAGATGGAGATTTCACCGAAGTCGGTGGCGAGGGCGAGGGCGTGGGAAAAAAGGGCGTCGCCAAGGAGGACGGAGAGCCCGGCACCCCATTTGGCATTGGCCGTAGGGACCATGCGGCGGGTCACGGCCCCATCGATGATGTCGTCGTGCACGAGCGTCGCCATATGGATCAGCTCAAGGATGACGCCGATTTTGTGCTGGTCCTTCCCCAGTTTGCCGAGGGCACCGCCGACGAGGATTGCGAGGGCAGGGCGGATGCGCTTGCCGGAAGTGTTGCAAACGTAGCTGACGTAAGGTTCGACGGCTGGATCGAAGGCACGGACTTGATCGCGGATCGCGGCCTCGACAATCTCAAGTTCCGGGCGGACGAGGTCAAAAGGGAAGCGGTCGCTCGGAGCGATGGAAGTGGTAGGAATGGCCATGGCGCGAAGGCTTGTGAAATTCTTCACAAAGTGGGACCAGCCGCAACCCCCGATGTGGCAGATCGGTCGCTGGCGGGACTTTTTGGTCTTTTTGAACCCATGGTGCGGGAATGTCTTAGCGCAAGGGGGCAATCTGGGTTGTTTTCTGAGGCTTCTACTAAAATGAGAGGTAATTGGAATTGCCCGTGCTCCGGAAATCCAAGTAGCTTCCTGTCAGTTATGAAAATTTCGCAAACGTGGTTTGTTGTTTTGCCGGTTTCCGCACTGATCTTCGGATCCTGCAAAAAGGAAGAAGTGAAGGAAGAAGTGGCGAAGGTCGTCGAAACGGTGGATCAGACCGTTGCTGAAGTGGTGAGCGCCGGAGACGCTGCGAATGCGGAAGAGCGGGCTGCCAAGCTGGGATTCGTCGGGCATCTCTCGTCGGATACCGAATCGGTGATGGCCCTCTATGATGGCAAGGGAATGGTCACCAACCTGCGTGATCTCGACCTCTGGAAGTTCATGATCAAGGTGGCGGAGGAAGAAGAGGGGTCAAATCCGGAGGAGGAAATCGCTCCTCAAGCTGAAATGATCGGTCAGTTTCTCGGCAACGAGATGTTTCTAGCGACGGGTAAGGGAACGGCGGAGCAAATGAAGTCGCTTCAAGTTCTCAATGCGAAGATGAGCTATTACCAATTCCGCATGATGAGCCGGGCGTTGGCGAAAGGCGTCACCGATGGTGATATGGAGACCGCTCTGATGTCGATGGGCGACAGTCAATCCTGGGTGATGGATCTGGCCAAAGACATTGGCGAATACATGCCGCTGATCGAGGGAGCTGAGATCCCACCGGTGCTTGCCGGGGTCAAGGTGACCGACGCGGATTCGATGAAAATGGCGCAAGGCCAGATTGACGAGTTGCTTGGTCAGGTTCCCCCTGACATGGGCGAGATGCTTGAGTTCGAGAAGGCAGGAGCCAGCTTCAAGGGGTTCCTTTTGAAGGGTGAGACCCTTGCGGGAGCCATGGAGCAAGATCGTTCCGACATGGATGAGATGATCGGTAGGGAAAACACCGACAAGATCATCGCAAGCATCAAAACGAAAAGCCTGGTGATTGCCACCGGCAAGCTTGATGATTACCTTCTAGTTTACATTGGCGGCAGCGCCGAAGCCTGTCCGATTGCGGAAAGTCTTGAGACTTCACTAGCCGCAAACGACGCCATTTCTTTCGTCGATGCGCATCTTGGCAATCCGATTCACGGCTTCCTTTTCGGGAGTAAGAACCTGATGGGTAATCTAAAGGCTGGTGGACTTGGTGAGATGGCCTCGGGTATTCGCGATGGCATCGCCGGCGTCGATGGTTTTGGCGACCAACGCGAGCTCATTACTCTGCTCGACATGGTCGGCGAGCGCGAGGAGGCGATGCTCAAGCTGATGGACTCCAGCACCTTTGGTGGGCTGATTACTCTGGACGGAGGAGCCCGCTTCGATCTCTTTGGCGGTATTGACAGTGGTGCGATCGATGATTCGACCGACCACAAGCTCGCCTCGCTCGGAGAGGGAGACAAGGTGCTGATGTTCGGCAACTGGGTGGGCGACGCGGAATATAGCAAGCGCGCTTCCGACTTGATGAAAGTCGGGGTCGAGACCGCTTACGTGCTTGCCGGAAAGCTGATGGAAGCGGATATCGAGGAAGGCGACTTTGCCCAGTTCAAGCAGGGCTTCGAGATGTTCGACCAACTTTTCCGGAAGGACTTCTTGAGCCTCTATGATGGTCTCAGCACGGCGAGTGACGGCCTTGGCCACGAAGGAGCCATCGTCGTTGACCTGAACGCGGCATTTCCTCCGTTTCCGGGTGTGCCCCAGAAAGTGGTTGAGGAGAGTCGCTTTCTGCGTGCCTCCTACGTCGCCCCGGTGACGGATCGTGCCAAGCTGCGTGATGCATGGAAAAAGGTGGACCTCTCGGTTCGCGCGATGCTGAAGTCCGCCTCGGAACTCGGTGTGGGTGATCTCAACATGCTGGTTCCGACCAACTCCGAGAAAAACGATGTGATCACTTGGTATTTTGATGCCGCAGCCTTTTCCGACGATGTGAAGCCATCGGTCACGGTCACCGACGACTGGTTCGTGGCTTCGAGTTCGCGGAACCAGGCGCTCGACTTGATCGGGCGTGCCGGCACCGAAGCGAAGGTCGCAAAAAAGGGTGCCTGGTTTGAGGTGAACCTCGATACTCTGCGTGAGTTCGCTGATGAGACCGTCGAGCTACTCAACGAGAATGCCGAGGCGATCTTGGGTGATGATGCGGAAGATTTCCAGAAGGAACTGCCGCGGATCAAGGAAGGCCTGAAAGCGCTGCAGCAGTTCGATGGAATTACCCTTCACGACCGTGAGGAGAATGGAACACGCCGGATCACACTTCATTTCCAAACCCGCTAGGTTTCTCTGGTCCTGCTTGATTCGCTGTGGTGGAGTGGCAGGGTAATCCAAGCCCTGCCATGTCCCAACTTCTGATCTCGCCCGAAGGCCCCGACGACCTGCATGTTGCCGAATATGCCGCTCAGTTGGAGATCCTTCTTGCCCGTCAAAGGAGGGCCGACACCATCCAATCGGTGGTTGTGGCTTTCATCGTCATCGGCCTGATCGCCGGGATTCTTTATTTCATTTCTCTGCACTTCGCCGAGAAGACGACGGAGACGATCGTTTCCTACGAAGCGCCTCCAGCTCCGGAAGAAAATCCGGTGGATCGTCCGGATATGGCGCTCGGTGCCAAGCCGAAGCCAACGAGTTCGAGTTCAGCAATGGCGCGGGTGATCGCAGCAGCGCTCGAGGCTCCGGTAAACGTGCCGATGCCGGAAGAATCCAATCCGACGACGCTTTTTGGGATCGATGATGACTTCAATGCCGGCTTCGGTTCGGGCGACGGTGACGGAGATGGCGGAGGCGGTTCGTCGTTTTTTGGTACACCAAGGCCCGGTCGCCGGGTGGTCTACATCGTGGACTTTTCGGAGTCGATGAGGTCCGATGCAGAAGGCGGTGGGACGCGGCTTGATGCGGCGAAAAAAGAACTGATCAGGTCGATCCATGCCCTCAAGTCCGGCACGGCATTCAACGTGATTTTTTTCGCGCGGACGGCTTGGACGATCGAAACGGAAGGGCCGAATCATGAAGAAAATGGCTGGAACGGATTGAACGATGCTCCGTCGATTGCGTGGCACCCGGCGACTGATCAGGTGAAGGCGGCATTTACCAAGGAAGTCAACGCGATGAGCTTGGGCATCGGAACCGTGTGGTTTTCTCCGCTGAAAATGGCGTTCTCGATGATTCCGCAGCCGGACACGATTTACATGCTCTCCGACGGTGAACCCTCAGATCTCGACTATACGCTGAATCTGGTAGATGAAATGAACAAGGGATCGATTCCGGTGGATACGATTGCCTTGGAGTCCCCGGGTGAGGCAGCCAGTGCGATGAATGATCTGGCGAACGAAACCGGTGGTCGCTTTACCCTGATTTACAAAGGAAAGTCGATCAGTGGGATGGGCGCGGAGAAGTATCTCTCCGAAGATTTCGATCATTGAGCCGCCGGTTCAGGCAGGCCGGATTTCAGCGAGGGCCTCGTTGTTAGGTTGGAAGACGAATGCCGCAATCTCGCGGACTTCGTTGGCCGTGACTTGATCAATCAAGGCAAGTGCTTCGTCAGGACGGATCACGCGGTCGTGTTGGATGAGGCATTCACCGACCCACTCGGCGTGGGCGGCGGTGCTTTCCATGGCGGCTCGGGAAGAGCTGGCAGTCAGCCGTTTTGCGCGGGCGAGTTCGGCTTCGCTCGGGCCTTTGTTCGATAGATCGGCGAGCTGGGCGTAAATGCAGGCGAGGGCTTCGTCGCGCGATGCGGGATCGAGTCCGGCATGGATCTCGAGCGCACCGGTGTCTTCGAAGAGGCTGACGTCGCAACTGACCTGGTAGCAAAGGCCGCGGTCTTCGCGCAGTTCTTGGAAAAGGCGTGAGCTGGCTCCTTCTCCCAAGATCATTGCGAGGAGTCGCAGCGCGTGACGGCGCGGGTCGTGGTGCCCAAAGCAGGAGTAGGCGAGGGCGAGCTGGACCTGCTGGGTGTCGCGGCCTTCGATCTCGGGCTTTCGCGGAGTGTTGCCCGCTTGATAGACCGTGCTTTCAATAACGGGGGAAGAGGGCGGGAGATGCTTTTCGAAAAGCTGGAGAACTTCCACTTCTTCAAAGGGGCCGGCCACGGAGATGACGACGTCTTCCCGGAAATGATGGCGCTTGGCGAATGATTGGAGCGCTTTTCGGTCGATGCGCTTGATGCTTTCAAGGGAGCCGGAAACGGATTCTCCGAGCGGATGGGGCGACCAGAGGGCTTTGGAAACGAGGTCGCTGATGTGGTCGGAGGGCGACTCTTGGTACATCACGATTTCCTCGGCGATGACGTCGCGCTCGAGCGGGATTTCGTCTTCGGGAAAGGTCGAGTGCCAGACCATGTCGCAGAGGATGTCGACAAGCAGCGGCAGCGTCGAGGCATCGCCGCGGGCGTCGTAAACGGTCTGGTCTTCGGAGGTGCAGGCGTTGAGGGAAGCTCCGACATCTTCGGTTTCGATACTGATCTGTCGGGCGTCGCGTTTCTTGGTGCCTTTGAAGATCATGTGCTCGACGAAGTGGGCGAGTCCGGCTTGTCCGCTGGGATCATCGCGGCTGCCTGCGGGGATGTGAATCGAGACGGCGGCGCATTCGCTTTCCGGAAGGCGGGCGAAGCCGATGCGGAAGCCCGCCGAACTACGGAGGATCTGGTAGTTTGCCTGCATTCAGGGGATGAGAGCGGTGGCGAGGTCGATGTCGGCCTGGTGGGTGATCTTGATATTAGGGCCGGGGGAGATGACGAGTTTGGTGCCGATGCCGAGGGCTTCGACGACCGAGACTTCGTCGGTGGCGACGATGCCTTTTTCGGCGATGTGGGCGTAGGCACGGATCAGGAGATCGCTTTTGAAAATCTGCGGAGTCTCGGTGAACCAAAGCGAACTGCGGTCGACGCCTTCGCGGCTGACGTGGTTTTCGTCGGCCCTTTTGATCGTCTCTGTGACGGGGCGGGCAAGGGCCGCTGCATCGTGTTTCCGGGCTTCTTCGATGCAATGCTCAATGGCTTCCACGCTGACAAGCGGGCGAGCGCCATCGTGGACGGCGACGAGTTCGTCGGAGTCTTGGAGCACCTTCAAGCCCGCCTCCACGGAGTGCTGCCTTTCGCTTCCGCCGTCGACTCTTGTTAGAGGTTTGGGAAAATCACCTGTTAGAAGAGCATCGAAGCGGTCCTGGGGGCAGACCACGATGACGTGGTCGATCTCCTGTGATTGCATGAAGGCCATCACGCTTCGGCGAAGCACCGAGACGCCTTTGAGGTCGGCGGCGAGTTTGTCGAAACCCATCCGCCGGCTTTGTCCGGAAGCGACGATGATGGCGGCGCAGGGCATTAGGCCAATCGTTTGGCGACCTCTTGGGAGAGGGTCTTGCCGTCCGCGCGGCCGGCGACCTTTTCCTGCACGAGTTTCATGACCTTGCCCATGTCGGCTTTGCCGGTGGCACCAGTTTCGGCGATGGCGGCTTCGACGATGGCGATGACTTCGTCCGCGCCGAGTTGGGCGGGGAGGTAGGCTTCGAGCACGGCGATTTCGGCGTTCTCCTTGGCGGCGAGTTCCTCGCGGCCGGCCTCGGTGAACTGCTTGGCGGAGTCTTGGCGCTGCTTGAGCTGCTTGCGGACGATGGCGGTGGATTCGCTCTCGTCGAGCACGGTGCCGAGACCGCCTTTTTCGATGGCGGCGTTGGTCATGGCGGTTTTTAGGGCACGGATGACTCCGAGGCGGAGACTGTCCTTGGCCTTCATGGCGTCCTTGAGGTCTTGTTGTAGTTGTTCGGCGAAAGTGCTCACGCCGCTTTCCTAGACCGGGCCGAGGCATCGGGAAAGGGCAAAACGTGGTGAGTCATATTTAGACCAATGAATAAAGTTAGGCATCAGTAACTCACTCATTCTGTGTGGTCTCTGCTTGCCTTGGTAAAGAATTTGAACCACTGAATACACAGAATGCAGAAAATGCACGGATTGAAACTTTGATTGATTGTTCGTTTGAATTCCAAGATCAAGCTCTTCGTCCTTTGGAATCCGTGGTTCCTATTTTCCTTTCAAGCACCGGAACCCGTGCTGCGCTGGAGTGTGGAAAGTAGAGTAACTCCAGCCATCAAGGCGCTGGCCTCGGGTAGCTCGGCGGAGATTCCGCTGGACGGGGCCATCGCGACGATGCTGGCGGAGCACGACGAGGCGGGGGCGGCACTGGCGAAGATGCGCGAACTGACGAAGGGCTTCACGCCGCCGGCCGAAGCCTGTAACACCTATCGGGCGCTGTTCGCCGGGCTGACCGAGCTGGAGGAGGTCCTGCACCGGCACATCCACTTGGAGAACTCGGCGCTTTTCCCGGTGGCGCGCAAAATGGCGGGGATTTGACATTCGCAACGGCGTAGGAACCGGCGAGCGGTGATCAAGATCCGCGTCCGATCCTGGTGCCAACAATCAGGTGGAGCGCGCTTGCAAGAGCGGGATGGTTCGGTGAGGCGGACCGGTAGGGCACGCCTTCAGCGTGCGGGATCGGGGAGGATGCGGGCGTCATGGGGAACGTGCCGTTCCCCATGCTACGGTGGCGTTGGCCGTTGGCCAACGGGGAGTGCGTTGTTGGGGTGCGTTGGCGGGGTGTGTCGGTGGGGTGTGTCGGGGGGTGTGTCGGTGGGGTGTGTCGGTGGGGTG
>CAZVMS010000063.1:0-13113 GCA_964628795.1 uncultured Haloferula sp.
GTGTCAAAACCGCGTGTCGTGTCCTCCCTCCATATAATCGCGGGCTTTTTCACGACTTCACCGCATTTTCAGCAGCCATCATGCCGAACACTTCTGGGCAGGAATGAATCGTCGCCAAACGGGCAAGATTCACCCCCAAAAAATGTCCCGAAGGGTGGAAGTTGAATGTAGCCGCACGCTACTCGAAAAGCGGTCGCCACGAGCGACATTTCTACAAGACGAAGGAGGAACGGAGCGATCGGCAGTATCGCACGCCTACGAGATTGCCAAAGGGCATTTCGTCGATGAATTCACAGGTCGGAACCTTGCGACGATCACCGGTCCAGAACTGGTTGAGCACGTCGAAAAAGTCACGGGAGGTCCCACGTCATTCAATCACCGTGCGAGGTTGATCCGGTCCTTCTGGCGCTGGTGCGCAAGAGAGCCGCGAGCCTGGTGGAAGACAACAGTGGTTGAGCACATCGACCCCAAGGAGACCGTGTTGCCGGCAAACTGGTCGAGAAAGGAAAAGGCTGTTCGTCGGTTGGCGGGATGGCGGGTGTGGTCAGACTTGGTTACTCAACTCGATTTGAGGCCTTATCTTGAAGCCAAGCCTCCGCGCGATCTACCAAAGTGGCCTGACAATGCCTTACGCCATACCCATGCGTCGGTGGCGATCGCTATCGGACAACCTTTGGACAAGCTGATGTTTTCGGGAGGCGTGGTGGCGGCTCCCGATGAGGATTTATGATGAGTTGCGGATAAAGCCGTGGGCCCTGATGGCCCCGGTTCTCTGACAATAGGGACAAGGTTCTGAAAGCACTGCTGCACGGAAGTTCAGAAACTCGCATCCGGCCAAGTCGACATGGGGAATGAATCGATACATGAAGATCCAGAGTATCAGGGTTCCGAGAAGAGAGGAGAAGAATCATGTCCTCGGCCGAATTGCCGCTGTCTTTTGGTTGGAAGGTGTCGATGTCAATTCGGTCGATTTCACCATGAAAACCCGACCAGAGGGTGGGAATTCACACATTCGGACTCGGTATCGGCAACGCATACGCCCATCCGATGATCGATGCCGGCCAGGTCTATACGAGGAATGACTTAGGCACGGACAATGGCTGGGATGGACGGAACAAGACGGACCTGCCGGTGACCGACGATTACTGGGATCACCTGTTCCTCGCGAACGAGGAACTGTGGGACTCCTGGTTCTGCTCGGGCATCGCGCCGCTCACCAGCAATGGCAGCGTGACCACCTCGAAGGAGAAAGTCGCCACGGACTTTTTCTCCAACGAGCCCACGCAGTTGTCCCCGCACTTCCAGCCGCATCTCCGGGACAAGACGCCTGAGGAGCTTGCCGATCTTGTCGAAACCACGTCCGCCGCCACCGGCACGAACGGCTGGGAACGGATCGCCTCCCATATCCTCAACAAGGGCCAGTTCAATGTGAACAGCACCTCCAAGGAGGCCTGGAAGGCCCTGTTCATGAGCCTCTCGTCTCATTGAAAATCCCCGCAGGCCAGAAACTCGTTTACATCGTGCTGTCGTCGGAACAGGACGAGAAACAGCAGACCCGCTGGCTCGGCAACACGCTGGGTGCTGCGGACTGGAAGGAGAGCAGCTTGAAACTTTTCAATGCATCTTCCGAATCGCTTGGCATCATCGCCGGCAAGAAGAGGATTCAGTTGCCGCAAGGAAAGGCAGTGGATTTCCACGCCGGTGAGTGGAGCCAGTCTTTCCCCGTAAAGATTGTCCGGCTGCAACCCGAGTTGAAAACCGTGTTCTCATCAACCTGGAGGGTGTCGGAAGGGTGCCGGGAATTGTGCTTTATTGGCAACGCCAATGGTCGTGGTAGCATCAAGATCCGCTCGCTACTCGAACTCATCGTGCCACCGCCCTCCGCCTCTCGCTGACCGATACTCGATTCCCTTCCGATTTGAAATCCCTAGCTTCCCTTCTGACCCAAGCAATTCCTCTCTCTAATCATCCAATCCTCGCCTTTATGTGCATCAACAGTGCGACGCCGGCAAGAAGCAGAGAGCGGTCGCCCCAGTCGATTTTGTTTCATGCGGATGCGTCCGACCCGGACATGCGTTATTTCAGCCGGTTCAATGGTTTCGACCCGTACCTTGCCTTCACCGCAGGTGGCAGAAAGATCGGAGTGGGACAGTCGAACGAGTATGGGCTAAGACACCTGGCGAAACGCTACCAGATCAGCGGGTTCCGCGTGCGCCCCCGATTTCCTGCCGACTTGTTCTCCGCCCTTCGGGAAGCAGGGGTGAAGATCACCGTCGATGAGGACGACTCCCTGTTTCCGGAGCGCCAATGCAAGACTTCGGCCGAGGTCGAGGCGCTGCGAAGTTCAGGTTCAGCAAGGGCATGGTGGTGACCGTCGAACCGGGGCTATACTACCGAGGTCTGGGCGGATGCCGCATTGAGGACGTGATCCACCTCGTCACCGGCGGCAACGAGAGGATCACCCGCGCTCCCTACAAATGGGAAACCCCGTGAAATGGAGCGTGTCTTCCTCGAAACGGGATTTTGCTCACATCACCTTCCACACCGGCTCATGAATATCATCCGCACTCCGAATGCCCAAGTCTTCTTCTTCACCAACACCTATCGCCGGGGGTCGTTCAGCAGTCGCGTCGATTTCGCGCTCGGGGAGTCCGGGCTCTGGCACTGGGATCAGGAAACCGGGATGCGCTCGCTCGCCATACGAGCATCTCTACGACAGCACCGGCGTAGGGATGCTGTAAAATGGTGTTTGCTGGCTGAAGACGAAACCGTATTCTAGAGGTGATGAAATTGAGAGTTCTGGTAGCTGCCCTCTTGGCTGTTACTGCCCCACACGGACGGGCAGCGGTTGGTGATGAATCCGAGTTATTCCCGCAAAAAGGGACGGAGTTCGGCGTCTATTACTACCCCGAGCATTGGGACGAGAACCAGTGGGAACGCGATATCAAAAAGGTAGCAGAGCTGGGCTTTGATATGATCCACTACGGAGAGTTTGCATGGGCCCGGTTGGAACCGGAGGACGGAAAATTTGATTTTGAGTGGATGGATCGGGCGGTGAGACTCGCTGCGGATAACGGACTCAAGGTGATCATGAGCACCCCTTCGCCCTGCCCGCCAGCGTGGTTGGCAGAAAAGCACCCTAGCATCCTGCGCACGGACAGCAGCGGCAAACAAAACCATCACAGCGGTTCACGACTGGCCGGATCTCTGGCCAATCCGAACTACCGCAAATACGTCGCCAGAATCGCCACCGAGGTTGCCAAACGCTACGCCAAGGACGATCGGGTGTGTGGCTGGCAAATCGGCAACGAACCACACATCCAGGGGGGCGAGGACTATAGCCCGTCCGCGCAGCAGGAATTCCGCAACTGGCTGAAGCAGAAATACGGCACGGTGGAGGCGATGAACCAATCTTGGGGTGCGGCTTTCTGGAGCTACACGCTGGATCGCTTCGATCAGGTAAAAGTCCCGACCTCGAATCCGCATACCTATCTGGATTTTCAAATGTATACCTCCGAAGAAGTCGCCCGCGACCTGATCGACCAAGCGGAAATCGTCCGCAAGCACTCCAACGGCAACCAGTGGATCACCACCAACTATGCCTATTATCAGGGACTGGAAAACGTGAATCCGTTTCTCACCCGCGATGCACTCGATTTTGCCTCGCACACGATGTATCTGACCCACAACCGCAAGAATTCCTCCGGCGACTCTCTCGCCCACCGCTTGGGCTGCGGGATGGAATACAGCTTAGGCGCCGAGTTGACAAAATCGGTCAGCGGCTACACCGGCATCATGGAACTGCAGCCAAGCCAGATCAATTGGGGCAAATTCAATGCCATGCCGATGCCCGGTGCGGTCCGCATGTGGGTCTGGCATGCCTTCGGCATGGGCGAACGCTTCGTCTGCACCTACCGATTCCGCCAGCCGCTCTTCGGCATGGAACTGTTCCACCACGGGATCATGCAAACCGACGGCGTAAGCGTAAGTCATGGCGGCAAGGACTTCGTGAAAGCAGTGGGCGAAATCAATGCGGTAGAGAATCAGCTGGATCCCACGGCAATAAACTCCTTCGTAGAAAACAGCCGCACCGCCGTGCTCTGGAGCAACCGTAATATGATCGATGTCGAACGATACAAACATCATGAGGACTGGGACACTTGGCAGCACATCTACACCTATTATCAGGGACTCAAGCGACTGGGTGTGGATGTGATTTTCAAAGGAGAAGGTGACGCCTTCGATCCCAAGGAGACCCCGTTCATGGTCGTTCCTTCCTACCAAATGATGAGCCTGGAACTGATTGCCAAGCTCCAAGGCTATGCCGGGGCCGGCGGGCATCTGGTCATCACCACCCGGTCCGGTCTCAAGGACGGCAACGGCCATCTTTGGGAAGCAAAAATTCAGCAGCCCATTTGGGATTTGATCGGCGGAGAAATTGAATTCTACGACCACCTTCCGGCCAATCGACCCGGCACGGTGAAGTTTCTCGACCAACCATACCGATGGCACAAATGGGGCACCTTGGTGAACCCAAGTGAGGGCACCTCGGCTTGGTCTCAATTCGAGGATCAGTTTTACCAAGGCAAAGCGGCCATCACTCATCGCCCGGTCGAAAAAGGCGGCAGCGTCACCTATGCAGGGCTGTGGTCGGATGATTGGGAACTGGAATACCAGCTACTGCGGAAATTGTATTCCGATGAACTTGGCAAACTCCCATTCGATCTACCTCCCTACGTCTTTGTCGACTTTCGCGACGGGCTCTGGGTTGCCGTAAATTACACAGACACGACCGTAACAATTCCGATGGCAGGTGGCGCCAAGGTGCTGACCGGCCAGCAGCAGTTGCCGCCCGCCGGTGTGCTAGTGTGGAAGGAGTAACGTTGTCACCGTCCACAGCCCTCCGGGTTGGCGACCTCACTCGGAGTCCTTCTACTTCTCGATTTGGAGCCTGATTCCTTCCAGAAGCCTAGCCCACCTGCCTTCGGGAGCGATGGCCACAGCTTCCTTCGCGACCTGTACGGCGGCGGCGTCCTGCTTCAGATGCCGAAGGAGCCTGACTTTTTCATACGCAACCTGCTGCTTCATCTCGCCTTCAAAGTCGCCGGAGGCGAGGGCGTTCTCCACCAAAGCCAACGCTTCCTCGGGTTTCGACGCGCGCCCCAGATCCTTCAAATCCTTGAGCAAATTCTCCATCTTCAATCTCATGTCGAGTGTCTTGACCGCTCCCGACACATCATCGGGATCCGAGGCCCTGATCCGCTCCACCACGTCGCCGTAGAAAGTGGCGATGTGTTGATTCCGGAGTTTCATCGCCTCAAGAGCAACGAACAAGACCATGGCCTTGTCGGATCCGACCATTTTCTCTGCTTTACCAAAAGCCTTGTCGCGATCGTTGAGGGTGGTGAGCTTCTCGTTGCACGCCCTGGCATAATCCTGTGGTTCGGTCGCAGAGGTGTTCATTTGGGCGAAGGGCCGTCCTTCAGAATCGACAAGAAGCACGGTGGGAAAACTGCGTATCGAGTATCGCTCGGCGAGCTTCCGGTTCTGCTCCATGGTGTCCTCGGCCAGCAGCGACTTGTCGCGCGGGAAGTCGAGTTCGACGAGCATGAAATGCTCCTTCACGCCCTGCCGGAAGGCATCCCGGCTGAGGATGGTCTTCTTGAGCCTGATGCAGGGCCCACACCAATCGGAACCGGTGAAATCGAGGAGCAGGTTCTTGTTTTCCGCTGCGGCCTTCTTGCGGGCGGCTTCGAAGTCATTGGTCCAACCTTCACTGAGAGGCAGCGGTTTTGCCCCCGTCACCGCAGCCTGGGCGGGCAGCGACATAAGGGTGAGGGACACCACGCAAAGGGCGGCGAGAAATCGAATTGCTGTTGCTTGTTTCATGATCGGAGTGATGCGTCGGTTGCGGTGTCTGCGTGCTCGTCGCTCTTGGAAGAGAGTCGGTCATTTCGCCTTGGCCTTGTCGGCAATTTCATTTCGAAGAGCTTCATCCGACAACAACTGATCGGTCCGCAAACTCATGCCTTCATCTGAAGCAAATTGCTTGGCGTAGACCTCCTCTGCATCTGCCAGAGCTTTTTCCCACTCGCCGAGCGCCATGTAGACACGGGCCCGTGCTCGGAGGTGCGAGAGTCGATAGCGAGGTTTTTTAACGGGCTGTCCATTCGCATCCAAGGCATTGGGGTCATGGGGTGGGGCCAGGGTGAAAATGAATTCTTTTGCGGCTTCGATTTCGCCCTGATCAAGCAAGTTGCAAGTCTTGATCATATCCAACCGGGTCACCACCCGAGTCAGAGTATATCCGCCGCGATCCGCTCTTTTCGTGAGGCCTGAAACCATTGCCAAAATGCGACCCTCCTTGTTGACCAACACACTGTTCACGGCGCGGTTAGTGGAAAGCATGCCCATCCGCGAGACCAGTGGATTGTCCAGCCCACCCGGTAGAGCAAGCATGGTGCAGGGGGTCTTTGTGTAGCGGCGGTGATCACTCAGTTTTCCCATGTGAGGTTCTTCGCCAAGAATGACGAATACGGCTTGGGAGTCTTTCATGGGGCGGCTCTCGGCAAAGGCTGCAAAGCTCAAAGCAGTGCTCGTGGGCGAATACAAGTCATCGCCATATTTACTGCTCCAAGGTTCGGGAACGGAGAAGAATATGGCCGTGTAATCAGCGGTCAGATCCTCGGGGATCCGGAATGCCTTGCCATCCGCAGTGCGCAGCTCCCCCTTCAACAAGCGCCGGGCATCCTCGGGATGATCCAGATGCTGAAAGTAGCTTGCGCGTCTGCCATACGCATACCCCCCACTGAATGGCATCTAGAACAGCCAGTATTGGTGGGCGCGGTCGACCAGGAAGGCGGAAAAGATCCACAACATCGGATTGTCAGCATGCCGTTCGAGAATGGTCTTACGAATCTGTATGTAGCGAAAGCGATCCGCCGCATCCATGGCCAGTATGGCGGCGGCCGCCAATTCCAAGCCGGAGGCCTGATCAACACCCGAATCGACCACAAACCGGTCGATGATCTCTCGTGGATTCTCATTCGGACGGCACAGGGCTTCTCGGGCCAAGCAGAAGCGGGCCACCACATCACCACCATCCGGAAACCCCGCTCCGATCGCGACCTTTGCTTCTTCGGTTGCTGCTTCCAGATGCTTCATATCACCACTCACCTTCCACAGACCCATCAGGGAAATGATGAGTCGATTGCGAACCACCCAAAGATCCGGGGCATCGGAATGATCTTCCATGGTCTTGCGGCAGAGTTCCACCGTCTTGGAGTAAGCGGCGAGGATCTCGTCACGAGGGATCAGGTAACGCATGGGCGGTGCCAAGAAGCAGTCCTGAATCGCCTGGAGTTTTTCTGACGGCACGCATTCATCGCTGCGCTCGAGGGGCTGAACCTTGACGCCTGCGATGGCCTTGAGTTCCGGAGGATGAACCGGGTCCACATCCCCTTCAGGATCAAAGACCAGAAAATCACCGGCACTCAGTGAAATCAACTGGGCGCAATACCCGGGTTGTGACCATTCGCGCTCCAGGGCGGTTCTGAGAATGGACTCATAGTGCGGCGCATCACTCTCCTCTATTTGAAAGCGGCCAGCTCCACCGCCATTTTTCACAACCAAGGCCGCCTGTCCGGTGGGAGTGATCTGGAGGGCAAGCGGGTCCCGGCGCGCGTATGCTTGATAGACAGGATGCTTGCGTCCTCCCGGCAGATACATGCACGGCCAATCGACCCCCAGACTCCGAACAATCGACTCTCCTGCATCCGGCAGATCATCCAGATTGAAACTAATCACCTCCATTCGTCCCGCCAGGGCATTTTCCAGTTTCTGCGCGGACTCGGCGAGATCTTTGAGATGAGCGAGACCTTGCTCATCATTTGACCAAAACAACACGATGACCGGCCGACCAAAGACCTGCATGGGTAAGCGAAGGGTCTTGCCATCCGAGCGCTTGAAGGCACTGGCAAAGGGAGCGCCGATAACCTGGCCTGCCAGCATGTCACGCTGGAAGTTGGTCATTTAGGGGTCAGCCGAGGAATGAATCGCCATCATTTCGCGGAGGTCATCCACCAACCCGGCATCGCCCGACTCCAGAGCCATGACCATCGCCACCTTGAGCGCCTCCGCTCCCTTCTTGGTCTCAACGTAGCGATTCACGAATGGGCGAAGCGCCGCCGTGCGCTCCAATCCGCCGACACCCTTCTTGGCAAGTTCTACTTGCGAAAGAAGGAGATCGGCCTCGAAGGCCAAATGAGCTTGCTCGTTGGGTGCCTTCACCAGTTCGCGGCAGGTCTCCAGCACTGCCTTGCGGATTTTCTCGGAATCATCGATCTTGATCAGGTGCTTCTGGACGCGGAAGAGCAGTTCCAACAGCGCCCAGCGCGCCGGCTTGCCATCGTTCTGCGCGATCGCCATTTTCGCATCCCGAGCCAGACGCTGCAAAGCCAGCCTTTGACCCGCATTGGATGAACCGCCCTTCATGCTCGATTCAAACTCTGTCTCCAGCTTGCATATGGAAGGCTCGATCAAAGCATCTTCTCCAGCGGCTGAACTGACAACCAGCAAGGCTATGCAGGAGAATGTTGATAGAGTGATGAAGACTCGGGATTTCATGGGCATTCAGAATGATTGTCATGATCATCCCGCGACATCCTCTGGCATTGGTTGCAGCCCGATCATTACTTGGGCAGGTCGCGCAGGTCTTGCGGAGATCCCTTGCTTTCTTCGATCGCCTTGAGACCGGCGTCGAATCCTTCGAGGAATTTGAGGACGGCCCACTCGGGATGCGGTATCGTTTTGCCGGGACCGGTATTCTCAGCGTAGTAGGTGCGGGCCTCACGGAGTTCCGGCAACACCACCTTCGCCTCTTCACCGTAACTGGCAAGCAGGTCCATGAGCATCACGATGCGTTTCTCTGATCCGTGCTCCTTCATGGTCTTGATGTATGCGGCAAGCACCCCGACGCCCTCGCGGTAGCGGTGACGGGTCAGTAATTCCGCACCTGTCTCGCGAATATCGTCGCTGAACATGATGCCGCTTGGGGCCGGGTTCTTGACAGCCCAGACGATATCGGTCCACAGGCCTTCGAGCTGCTCGTCGTTCATCATCTTCAGGCATTTGGCAACAAGCATGCGGACCTGGCCTTGCGGGCAGCGAACGATGCGCTTGATGGCTGCTGCCAGTTTGGCCTCATCGACCCCACCAATGTCACTGCGGATCAGCCCGATGGGCTCGCCATTCACACCGCCTCCCCACAGCAGGAAGCTCATGTAGCGCTGGTTCATGTCGCGCGGGTCGTCCGGTTCATCGCGCACGGCCAGTTCCAGAATCACCGGCACGGCCTTTTCGCGAGCTGGCTGCCCGATTGCGCAAAGCGCGCAGCCGGCACGGAAGCGAATCCACAAGTCCTCGTGCCCGAGCAGGGCGACCAGCATTTCGATGGCCGGCTCGGCTCTGACTTTCTGCGATTCGAGTCCGTAGATGGTGCCCAGAAGCGTTTCACGATCCTTGCTATGAAGAAGTTCCATGAGCTGCGGCATGACGTTCTCCTTCTTGCGCGCCAGAGCATTGGCGGCGCGGATTCGTTGGGGCGCTGACCATGTAATCAGCTTCTCGAAAAGTTTCTCGATACCGAGCTGGTCCCACGGATCGATGTCCACCTTTCCCTCGCGCAGCCAAACGCTGTAGTCCGCTCCCGCCTCAAGGGTTTTGGCGAGGCGCTCACCAGTGAGCGCGTTCATTTCCTTCTGCCCCTTTCCCGTGATGTAGAGCTTGCGCAGGTTCATGGCATACATCAGCACGCGGGCTCCCGTGGTGTCCCAGCCTGGAGTGGTATGCTCGCTGCGGGACATGCCCGCGCCTCCCTGATAGATGAAACTGCCGTCCCAGCTCCGCTCGAGGTCGTAGAACCAGTGCATTTCGCGCAGGAAGGCGGCGGTGGCCTCGGGTCCGGCACGCATGGCTCCCAGCGGCCCCCACAGCATGCCCCAGTAGTTGCCGGTATGGCCTTCCTCGCGCTGCAGGTAGGACGCGATGGTCATGCGCGCCCAGTAATCATAGGATTTTGGTCGGTCGAGAAAATCGAAGAAGATGACAGCCAGCGACGAGCGGCCGTTGCTATCGTGCACCTCGTCCGGTATGCCATCGCCATAGGGAATGCTCCCTTTATCAACATGGGTGGAGAAAAAGACGTCGGTCTTGCCGATGGCCTTGGCAACCACCGGGTCATCCACGCCGCACTTCTGGTTAAGCTGAAGTGAAACACCCACCGAAAGGGATGGTTGCGACATCGCGCCATAGCCGAAACAGATGCCGTTCGCCCCGGCTTTGGTGTGACCCCAGGTGCCTGCGAAGCTCTGACCCTTGGCGAAATAAAGAGCCATCTCACGAATTTCGGGCAGCACTTCCTTGTCCTTGGTCAGCAGGTAGTATTCGGAAAGAAGGATGTTCATGTAGCCGACCGTCCATGACTTGGGACAATCGAAGGGTGACAGCGCGCTATAGCTGCCCATCACGCCGATCTTCAGTTCCACATCCTCCACCTCGCCTGCCCTCCAGCGTTTGAGTTTCAGTATGCCGCGGTTCTCCTCCTTCTCGGCCTCGGTGATGGCCCGCCCAAAGGCCTTGCGGGCATCATCTCTGAAATAGCCGCCTCCGGCTCCGAGAATCACATCGCCGACCTTGATTCTGCCATCAGCCGGTGAACCTTGATCGACTTTCGTCACCAGGATCTGGCGGGCCAATGTGGTCTGCAGGCGCATTGCCCACATCCATCCACGCAGTCCCGTTGGCCCCAAGGTCCAGTCATGCTTGTCATCCGGCTTGCCGCCCTTGGTCAGGTCCGGGACATAACATGAGGCCGAAAGGTCGTCTTCTATCGGAAGAAAGGTCTCAGCCGTTTCCGATCTTTCCATTGAAGAGCCACCTGTGCTGCTGTCGGTGGATGAACTGCCCAGGCCTTCCCCCAAAGCGCCTGACCGCACCCGGGACAAAAAGCACCAGCTCCCACAACCACCCCCCAGTTCCCCCTCCAAGCAATCCCCCCGATTGTAATCGCACGGCCCTGCGCTCGTGTTAGAAAGGATGCGTCATTTAACCCATCCAATCCATGAACGATCCCATCACTCTCTGGTTCATCGCCGGAGCCCTGCTTATCCTCGCCGAATTCATGGTGCCGGGCGTCGTGATCGTCTTCTTCGGCGTCGGCGCACTCATCACTTCGCTGACCACCTGGCTCGGACTCACCGAATCCCTGACCTCCCAGACTTTCATGTTTGGGACCAGCTCGGTCGTCCTGCTCTTCTCGCTCCGCCAACTTGTTAGAAGCTGGTTCGTCGGCAAAAGCAACGATGAAAACGGCGACCTCGACGACGATTTCACCGGACGCGAAGCCCTCGTCACCCAAGACATCCCCGGCCCCAGCCTCGACGGCCGGATCGAAATTAAAGGCTCCGAGTGGAAGGCCCGCGCCGAAAGCCCCATCCCCGCCGGAACCACCGTCATCATCGACGGACGCCAAGGCCTCACCCTCCACGTCCGCAACCGTTAACCCTCCAACAACCGAATACCATGAACATCAACAACCTCATAATCGCCGCAGCCGGCGATGGCGTGAAAGGCCTTATCATCACGATTGTCGCCGTTCTCGTCATCATCATCATCCTCTTCAAGACGGCCCGCGTCGTCCCGCAACGACAGGCCTTCGTCGTCGAACGTCTCGGAAAATACCGCAAGACCCTCGAAGCAGGTTTTCACATCCTCATCCCTTTCTTTGACCGCATCGCCTACAAGCACTCGCTCAAGGAAGTGGCCGTCGATGTGCCATCCCAAATGTGCATCACCAAGGACAACATCGCCATCGAGATCGACGGCGTGCTCTACATGCAAGTCCTCGATGCAAAAGCCGCTTCCTACGGGATCGAGAACTACTATTTCGCCGCTTCCCAACTCGCTCAAACAACGCTGCGTTCAGAAATCGGCAAGATCGAACTCGACCGCACTTTCGAAGAGCGCGACACCATCAATGCTCAAGTCATCCTCGCTCTCGATAAAGCATCCGAGCCATGGGGGCTGAAGATCACCCGCTACGAAATCGCCAACATTACGCCACCAAAATCGGTTCAAGACGCGCTTGAAAAGCAGATGCGTGCCGAGCGTGAACGCCGCGCCCAGATCTCCCTTTCCGAAGGTCAGCGCGAAGCCCAGATCAACGTCGCCGAAGGCCAGAAACAGGACACCATCAAACGTTCTGAGGCCATGAAGCTCAGCCAAATCAACGAAGCCGAAGGAAAGGCCCGCGAGATCGAATTACTCGCCACTGCCACCGCCGACGGCATCCGCCTGATCGCCCAAGCCATCGAATCCCCCGGCGGACAAGCCGCCGTGAACCTGCGCATCGCCGAGCAGTATGTGAAGGAATTCGGTAACCTCGCCAAAGAAGGCAACACGCTCATCGTTCCTCAAAATCTCTCTGACATCGGCGGCACCGTCGCCTCGCTCGCCAAGATTCTCCAAGGAAGCAAAGGCGGAAACGGAACTGGATCCCTAAACGAAACCCCAGGCGGCGGACCACCACCACCACCACTCGCCTAACTCATCCCCCCAACCTAACAGCTCGGCACGTCGTGCCGGGCTGTTTCGTTTCAATTAAGAAGGCCCGACAAAACTGGCGTCCACCCCATCCGGCACCTCGAAAGTCTTGAACCTCGAGGTGTCGCCTTTTTCCAGTCGCACCTGCGACTTCGAAACGCCAAGCGACTTCGCCAAAAAGTCCCGCAAAGCCGCGTTCGCCTTTCCCTCGGTCGGTGGTGCCGCGATCTTCACCCGCAGCACCCGACCCGACTGCGGATCGTCTTCCCAGCCCACCACCTCACTGCGCTTCGCATTCGGCACCGCCCTGACTCGCAACTTCACAAGGCAATCTCGCTTCCGACCACCTTAAATCCAAGCCCAATTGAAGGAAACACGGCGGATTTTTGCAAACGCGCAACCCAGTTACAACCAGAGCCTAGGGAGGAAATGCTGGACATTTCCAGACAGGAAGGGCAGAAAACAGCATGGCCAGTTCCCAGTTCCGCATGCCTGCCCTCTCCGAGCAGCAAA
>CAZVMS010000064.1:0-17136 GCA_964628795.1 uncultured Haloferula sp.
TGTAGTTGGTGGCGTCGAGGGTGCCCAACGAGCAGACGATGTCATAGTCGCCGGCAGGCGATGCGGAGTCTGCGGCGGTGGTCAGGAACGGTGCGCCGGTCACTCCCGACGAGGCGAGATCCTCACCATTCTGGTAACCGGTGATCGTGTAGGGCAGCGGATCGATGTTGTCGGTTCCCAAGGGGCGGAAGACGTCTTTAGCGGTCACCGTCAGCGGTGCCGCGTCGATCACTTGCGAGAGGGCGCTGGCGGAACTCGCCGCGTGCACTCCCCAACCACTGTAGTCCGCGGTGATTTCATGGGTGGCCACCCCGAGCAAGGCGAGGTTGTAGCTGGCCTCTCCGGTGGCGGTATCCACTGGCACAGGGCTGCCGAGGGGAGTGCCGCCGTCGTAGAACTGCACCGAGCCGCCGGTGAGCGAGGACATGTCATTCGGAACCACCGTAGCGGTTACCGTGCCGGACCCGTAGGTCGAAGGGTTCTCCGACGAAGTGAGCGTGGTGGTGGTATCGGTGGGCGGTGCCAGCGTGAAGGTGTGGGTCGCAGTGGTGGCGACCAGCGGTGCAGGCGACGAACTGTCGATGAACTTCACATAAACTTCGTGGGTGCCGTCGGGCAGGGCACCGAGATCCCGTGTGAAGGGCTGCTCCGTGGTGGCGGTGCCGGACAAGGCGCCATCCACCCAGAACTCCACGGTGTAGGGAGTTGTTCCGGGGTCAGTGAGCGTGGCGGAGGCCACGACCGAGGTTCCGGAAACGATGTTCTCGCCGTCGAATGGGGCGGTGAGAGTTGCTGACAGGAAGGGGTCGCTGGTGCCATAGACGTCGGCGAAGTTGTTCGCCACCTCGGCCGGCGTCAGAATCTGGTTGTTGTAGATCCGGAACAGCGCGATTTGGCCGTCGAAAGACTCCGTGCTGTCGTCTCCGCCGCCTTGTCCGCCAACGTTGGCCTCACCCCGGGCACCTAGGCCGAAGCCGTCCCCGCCGGACCAACCGCCGCCGTTGTTGGCGGTCGCCGTTCCGACCGAAACTCCGTTGATGAAGAGTTCCACTTCGCCACTGGCCCCGATCCGTGTCAGCACCACGTGGATGAATTCCGTCGTGGCGGGAGCGATCAACAAGGTCTGGGGGTCAGCGTTCAGATCGTAATAGACTTGTCCGTCGCCAGCGTTGCCGTTGTCCTGCTGGGTGTAGATCTGGTTGTTGCCGAGGAACAGACCGAAGCCCGAACCACCGCCATCTTCGAAGATCACCTGCCCGTTGGTCGGGGTAGGAGTGATATTGTCCGGCTTGAGCCAGAATTCGAGAGTCGCATCGTTGCCGTGCCAGCCGACTTCGTTGAATGACCGGCACTCTCCAGTCTCCCCTGTGTTGACCAGCTTACCTCCGCCATATCCCGCCTCTGCGTCGTCGGGAGCCGTGTCTCCGGAGAGACCGCCGGGAAAATCATAGGCGAAGGGCAGCCGCGTGGCAGTCGTGGTAGCGACCCGGCTGACGCCGTTGGTGGTGTCGAGGAAGAATTCGACGCCGGCAGTTCCCACCGTGTCTTCCCAGACGTCGTCGCCGTCCGTGTCGAGCAAGGCGTTGACCTCAAAGTCCGCGCCGGCGGTGTAGAGTGGAGGAAGAAGCGTCATGGTGATCGAGCCGTCTACCATCAGATTCGAGGTGTCCCAGATCCCTGGGGGCAGGCTCAGGCTAGCTGGGGTGCCGGTGATTGTGGTGCCACCGGTGAGGTCGAAAAGGGTGAAGCTGTCGCCCGGATTGAGCGTCCCATTCAGGACCACGACCTCCAGAGCGGCATCATTGAGATCGATCACCGAACCGGCGACATCGGGGACGTAACGGTCGGCCGTTAGTAAGTCGGCGTCGATTTCAAAGAGGGAAACCGGACGCGGATATGACCAGGGATTCGGCACGTGATCGTTGTTCACCACGGTGAAGCCCGAGGAACCGGCAACGGCGAAATCGACGTTGAGAAGCGAAGCACTCGCGGCATCCTGAATGGTGAGGCTTTCGATTTCCCAATCGAGGCCCGCCTCGCTGTAGCCCTCGTCGGAGATGTAGCGGAACTCCACGGAAACCGTGTCCCCGGAGTTCAGAGAGCCGAGAGAGGCCTCACTGGTGATCATGACGGCAGGCAGCGTGGCGAAATCTGGGTCATCCAGAGCCACTCCCGATTTGCCGTAGAAGACGTCCTCGCCGCCTTTCCAGGCCGTTCCGTTCGTGCTGTTGGTATTGCCGACGTAGCCGTTGGAGGAAAACGAAGAAAGCGGGACATAAGTCGCTGGTTCGCCATTGACGCTTACGAAGACGGCACCGCCGTCCCATTCGGCCTCCATGAAGTAGCGGTGGGTGAAGCTCAGCGTCACCTCTCCGGAACTCGTCAAAGTGACCGGCGGACTCACCAGAAAGGAGTCGGAGGTGTTGCCACCTCCCGCGTCTGAGCCCTCGATGGTCCATATTCCACCGTTGTTGGGAACTTTCGCGACGCCTGCGTCGGTGGTGAGGGTTTCCGTCCCGATGGCGTTGGCACCGCCGAGCTCGAGGAAGGTTTGTGCGGATCCGATACAGGGCAAGGCACCGAGTATCAGCCCGAGGGCCAGAGGTATTATTCGATTCGGCGGGGAGGCTTTTTGTTTCATGATTTTGGTATTCTTTGGCGGTTCTTTGGCAGTTTTTAGTTTAGTTTGACAGCTCCGACCGGTCAGTGGGATCCACAGACAGGCCAGTCGACCTCGGAGGTCGAGCATAGACTCCTCTCCAAGGACAACATTCCCGACACCTAGCGTGTCGCTTTCCGGGCGGCCAGCAGAAACTGAGGAATCCCTTTAAAAGTTCGAAAAGGGCGATGTTCTTCTTCGAGCCCGGCCCCTGCCACGCGTCGCTCAGCACCCGTGCTGCGGATCTCCGTCGCGCTCCTTTAGCCCGATGCTAGCGACACCATCATCGTCACCCCATGAGGGAGGAGCCAAGGTGGCTATTGTTAGACGGCGAACTCAGGGTGCCGAGAAGTTGACTTGGTAGGTCTTGCCTGCCGGGCCGGAACCGCTCATCACGGTCTTGCCACCGCCGCTGACGGTGACCTTCTGCTGGTCGCCATCGCGCTCGACCGCGAGATCCCAGGATTTGCCGAAGGCGCGGACGTCGCGCAAGGCCATGCGCGGCCAGGCCTTGGGCAGCCATGGGGTGCACTCGAACGAGTCCAAACCGGTGGGGACGATGCCGAACATGCCTTCGGTGAAGACGCGTGGGTAGAGCGAGCCGGGGCAGAGCATGTCGATGGCGTCTTCGTCGGGATACGGGCCTCTGGGTCCGAAGATCTGCGCCTTGACCACGCGCTGGGTAAGATCGAGCGCCTCCTCGGTGCGACCGGCTTTAAACAAGACGCGCAAGGCATAATAGGTCTCGCGGCCCCATTCGGTCTCACGGCGGTCGGAGGCGGCGAGAATATCGCCGCCTTCCATGCGCTTGGGCCAGAGCTTGTTGGAAACCATCGCGTCGAGCGTGGCGTCCTGGCGCTCGGTGATGTCCATCGCGAGTGGCAGCAGGATCCAACCCCGCAGGACGGTGTTTTCCTTGAAGTAGCGATAGGTTTGGAATCCTTCGACTTCCGCTCCGAAGAACGACTCGATCGCTTGACGCAGGGCATCGGCGCGCTTGTCGAACTCCGCAGTTTCCGGTTTCCCCAAGGACTCCGCCAAGCGGGCGGCGAGCCGGTAGCCGCCATAGGCGAGTGCCGAGGTGCTCAGGTTCGCATCGCCGGTCGGGTAGCGGCCTTCCATTTCGTCGGTTTTCGAAGCGACGATGCCTTCGGGAGTCATGTGCTTCTCGATCGAAGCCACGCTGAATTCAACCAGTGGCCACATTTCTTCGGCGGCGGCGCGGTCTCCCTGGAAGAGTAGGAATTTGGACAGACCGTAGAGCACCATCGCGTCATCCCCCCGGTGTTTCTGGACCAATTTGAGGCTTTCGTGTTCGAACGAGCCGGGAAACGGATCGATGCCGTGGCGGCGGCAATAGTCCAGCCAGATACGATACATGTTCATCGACGCCTCGTTGAGTTCATCGCTGCCGAAAAAAGGGAACAGGGGACTTGAGTATTCCACCGGATCGTTGGCCCAGATTCCTGGCGTGTAGGTCAGGCTTCCGTTATGAGTGATCACGCCCAGGTGAGTCTCGATCGGCGTCTCAAGCACGTGAAGTTTCTGCAGGTTGTAAGCGGCAAGTAATGACGCGTCAGGAATCTCCAGTCTTCCGGGGCCGCTCCATGCCGCTTCGGCCAGTTTCATACGCAAGGTCTGCTCGGTATCGGGCGAGACCTCGATGACCGTTTCGCCCTTCCGGCGCGCTTGGACACTGGTGTGGAAGGTGATCGTGGCCCCGGGCTTGATTGCCGTCTTACCCACGGCTCCACACGTCCACTCGGTGACCACCGCATCTCCAATGGTGGCAAGTTTGTGGCCGGACATCACTTCGATCGAGACTTCCTTATTTGCCTGATTGCGGCATTCCCAATGCTCCAGAACCAGCGCCTTGTCCACCGAGGGGTAGACCGTCCGCACGAGCGATACTCCACGATACGGCTGGTAGCGGACGATCAAGCGGCCATCGAACTCCACCGAATCCGCTTGGAACAAGGGGCGCGGCACGCCGTCCATGAAAATGACCGGCAGCGATTCTTTTCCCCCGCGGAAGATCACCTTTGTTTTGCTTTCGTGATGCTGAACGTTGAAGAACCGCGCTTGGTATTCGAGGCCGTCGGCATCGTTGACCCGGGTTTCCATCACCACCTTGCGGCCCTGCATGCAGACCACGACGGGGGCTTCGGCACCTTCGAGTTGGTGAGTGATGGCCCGTCCGTCGTCTTTCCTGATCCAGAAATCCGCCGCCGCCGGGAGCGACAAGCCGAGCATCGCGATGGTGGTGGTGAGAATGCGTGTGAGGGCTGAAGGGCGTGTGGACGGGGAGGGTGCTTGGAGGTCTTTCATCGGGTGTCTTGGTCGGAAGAGGGTGAATGTCAGTCCTGCATCAGGGCGGATCGGCCACCATCCATCAGCAGCGTATCACCCGTGATGAAGCCGCTGAGCGGGGAGGCAAGAAAGGCGCACAGGTTTCCCACCTCTTCCGGCGTGCCGATCCGGCCCGCCGGGTGGCGTTTTTCGGTGAGGGTACGCTCGGTTGACGGGTCGGGAAAGGAATCAAACCAGGCTTGGTTTCCCGGGGTGTCAATGAAACCGGGAGCCACGCCGACCACGCGGACCAAGGGGCCCCACTCGATGGCGAGCGCCCGTACCAATCCTGTTAGAGCGGTCTTGGCGACGTTGTAGGGGAAGCAGCCGGGAATGGTTTGAAAGGCGTGATTGGATGTCATCACGATGAAGACGCCCGGATTGGCTTTTTCGAGGTGAGGTCGAGCGGCCTTGGCCAAGCGCCAGTGGGAGGCAAGGTTGAGGTTCATGCAGTCCTGCCATTCCTCCTCGGTGGTCGCGGCACCGCCGAAAAAGGCGTTGCGCCCGGCATTGGAAACGACGATGTCCAAACCGCCGAGGGCGGTGGCGGCGTCATCGATCAGGCGGGCCGGCACGGCGGGGTCGTGGAGATCGCCGGAGAGATAGGCGGCGGAAACTCCGTAGCAAGAAACACTCTCACGAAATGCGATGGCGCGCGGATGATCGGCTGGCACGGAGCCGGTGCCGACGACGTGGCAACCGGCCTGAGCCAGGACTTTGGCGACGCCAGCACCGACACCGTCGCTGGCCCCGGTGATGAGCGCACGTTTGCCGGTGAGGTCGATGCTGAGGGGCATGTCGGTCAGACGTAGAAGTTGGGGCGTTCGTTGAGTCCGCGGACGCCGGGGTGTTTTTCGAGTTCTTCCTCGATCAGATCCACACCGAGGCCGGGTCGGTCTGATAGATGGAGCTGGCCATCACGGACGTCGAAGGGATGGGTGAGCACCTCGTCTCGCCAAGGGACGTCGTTGAACATGAACTCGCAGCGGAAAAAGTTCGGGATCGAGGCGCAGACGTGGGCGCTGGCGAGCGTGGAGAGCGGGCCGTTCGGGTTGTGCGGGGCGACCAGCACGTTGTAGACCTCCGCCATGGTGGCGATGCGTTTCATTTCCGACGGCCCGCCGCAGCGAGTGATGTCGGGCATGATGATGTCGCAAATGTGTTGTTCGAGCACCGGCCGGAAATTGTGGCGCGTGTAGTGGCGCTCGCCGACGCAGATCGAGACATTCCCGGGCAGGCGCTCGCGCAGGGCGCGCAGGGTGTTAGGGCTCTCGGGGCCGGCGGGTTCCTCATACCAGGTCATGCCGTAGGGGGCGAGGCGCTCGGCCATTTTCACCGCCATCTGGCCGTTCATCATGGCGTGGGTCTCGATCATCATGTCGATCTCCGGACCGATCGCTTCACGCACCGCCTTGGTGACCTCCACCGCGCGATCCTGCATGTCGGTGGTCAGGGCGAGGTTGGTGTTGAGGTCGGTGCCGTAGAGGTAATTCGTGTGCGCGAAGGGATCGAACTTCAAGCCGCTAAAGCCGGCATCCTTCACCTTGCGGGCTTGCTTGGCGTAATCCTCGGCTGTGTGACCGCCGCCAGTGAACCAGTAGTTGGCGTAAAGCGGGATCGAGGTGCGGAACGCGCCGCCCAGCAGTTGATACATCGGCACGCCTAGCACCTTGGCCTTGAGATCCAGCAACGCCATGTCGAGACCGCTGATCGCGCACATCGAGACGCCGAAGGGCCCGATCCAGTTGAGATCGCGGTAGAGCTTGGTCCAGATGAAATCCGTGCGCATCGGGTCGAGTCCGATGACGCGTTCGCCGACGTGTTTCGCGGCCGCCTCGATCATTGGTGAGCCTGGCCAGTTGGTGGCCTCGCCGACGCCGGTATGGCCGGTGTCGGTGATGACTTTCATCATCGTCCAGTTGTATTTGACGCCCTCGACGAGCCAGACTTTGACCTCGGTGATTTTCATAGCTTTGAGAGATGGATTACATGATGCCGAACTGCTCGAAGGCGTCACAGGCGCTCATCCCTTCTTCGATGGCCTTCTTGACGAGTTTTTCGCCGCGGGCTTTCTCAAGAGCCTTGGTGATGACTTCTTCCTCCGCCTCGCGCGGGACAATGCAGACGCCGTCGATATCACCGAAGACGATGTCGCCCGGATTCACGCGCACGCCGCCGATTTCGAGCGGCACGCGGAAATCGATCACCTTGCCGCGCGGTGCCTGGTCTTGGGCGTACCGGCCGTAGGAGAAGGTAGGGAAGTTCATTGCGAGGATGCCGGTGGTGTCGCGAGAGTATCCGTCCACCACCGCGCCGACGGCACCGAGTTTCATCGCGCGTGTGCTCATCAATTCGCCCCACAGGGCGTAAGTCGGCGAGGATCCGGTGCAGATGTAAATCTCGTTGGTCTTGAGATCATCGAGGGCCTCGAGCATCAGGCCAAAAGGTTTCGACAGGAGCGGATTGGCACTGCCCGGGCAGGCTTCGGTGAAGACATCGGCCTCCAGCACGGTCATGGCCCGGCCGACGGTGACCATGTCATCGCGCAGCGGCTGGATTTTCGCGGGTAGAAACTGCCGTAATAGCCCCATTTTGTCCATGATGTCGCCGACCACGGCGGTGAATAGTTCGTTGCGGCAGAGGGCGAAGAGCTCGGTATCGTTGGACCAAAGTGCGGGCATGGGCATGAGAGTTGAGGACGGTAGTCTAGATCTCCGACGCGGGCAGCGCCATGGAACAAATGCCCGTAATACTTGTGGATTTCAAAAAAATCAGAAAACGAGGAGATTCCGAGAAATTTGATTTTTCCCGATGATTGCGAGTCAATTTACAGCTTTTTCTCTTCGCTGAAGCGGCCTGCTTGTGGATAACGTGCGCACAGGGCTTTGGCCTAATCGGCACCATGAGACACGATTTACAAGCGGCTTCTCGGCAGGGCGGATTGCGCTTCCACCACGCGGCGCGCGCTGGGCTGGGGCGGATTCTGGCTGCGGGCTGGCTCACCCATGGAGGCATGGAAGGCTGGCGGAATCTCGGGCACCATGCAGTGGCGCTGGTGGTGGAGGGGCAGGGCATTTATCAGGATGACAGCGGCGTCGAGTTGCCGGTGTCGGAGGGCGGGCTGATCTTCGGGTTTCCGGGGTTGCGGCATTATTACCGCCCCTTGCCGGGCAGCGTGTGGACCGAGTTCTATCTGGTGTTCGACGGTCCGGTATTCGGCTTGTGGGAACAATGCGGCTTGTTGGACCGCGGAATGCCCGTGATGCAGATCCAGTCCGCCGACCATTGGGCGCGGCAATTCGAAGCGGTGCTGGGAGCCTCGGGGCGGCCGGGCACGGATCCGGCCTTGCTTGAAGTCTGCCGCCTGCAGTCCGTGTTGGCCGAATTGCTGTGGCAGGGAACCGGCCGGGCGAGCGGGCAGGAAGATCTGGAATGGGCGCTGAGGGCTCGCGCCGTGCTGGAGAGCGATCCGCTCAAGAACCTGTCGATTGAGGAGGTGGCGGAGAAGTTCTCGATGCCGGTGCACGCGTTTCGCAAGAAATTCGCCCGCATGGTTGGAGAATCTCCCGCCCGTTATCGCTCGGTCCGCATCATCGATCGCGCCTGCGAGCTGATGCAAACTACCTCCTTGCTGGACAAGCAGATCGCTGAGCGCCTTGGATTTTGCGACGAGTTCTATTTTTCGCGCCGGTTCCGCGAGGTGACCGGGAAAAGCCCGCGGGAATTTCGGGCGATCCTGCCACTAGGAGCCTAGTGGAAGTAGCCGTGTTTGATGGACGAATCGAGCTCGAACTGGAGGTATTCCTCGGGGCTGAGGAGCGCTGGAACTGCTTTTGCCATGAGTTTAAGCTGGCAAAAAATCGCCTGGGTGCAATGCGGCAATTGATGGCAGGGCGATCAAGTTAAGGAAGGAATTGGACCAGGATGGATAGGGATAAAGGGGCTGGCGTTCTGTCTGTTTTTTCTAGGTTCTGTATTGCCATCCGGGATACATTTCACTTTTTCGTCGGCTTACTGGCAGGGAAGTTTGATCCCAATCTGACCCCGGGCTGGCCATTCTGGCTGGCATCTCGCTCGCCACACCGGTCTCTAAATGATCGGGGTGGAAAACCAAATACAAGCGGACACCCCTTTAATAGAAGTTTCGCGCGCTCATGCGCATGACGGAGAACTTCACTGACTGCCGGGTGCTCTCTTACTGCTTCATGTCGACTCACTTCCATATTCTCTGGGCGACTGTGGGAACAGCGCTTCAAGAGTGTGCTGGTGGAAGACGGTACGGCGGCGCGGACGATGGCGGCTTCCATCGATCTCAACCCGGTTCGCGCCGGGATTTGTGAGGATCCGGTGGACTATCGCTGGAGCAGCTATGCGGAGGCGGTCGCGGGTGGCTAGAAGGCGCGCGCTGGTCTCGTCCGGGCGCTGCGGGGGCACAAGGGGATTGACGGAACGGCGCGTGGTTGGGCGCAGGGAGGATTGGCGAAGGAGTATCGGGCAATTCTGTTAGGTAATTTAGGGACACTGGTCGGCGATGTTTGGTCGGCGAGTGATTTGCGGGCAGGGGTAGGCTGAAGAGCTCACAAAGGTGTCGAATGGGTCCTGTCGAACGGGTCTGTCCGTGAGTCGTGGCATCGGCATACCGTGGGGGCGATCTTTTTCAGGCTTTTATCGCAAGGGAAGGGGGGTGGAGCATAGCGGGATCGAACCGCTGGCCTCGTCATTGCGAACGACGCGCTCTACCAACTGAGCTAATGCCCCTCTGCCTCCCTTGCACGACCGGACGGATCTTGGTCATGTGAATCTCGGAAATCAAGGCAAGAACTGGCTTGGGTGGCGCTTAGCCGTTAAGGTTTAAAAGCTTAAGTTTTCCGAATGATGTTTTGCCAAGTGCTGGAGAAGCCGCATAATCCGCGCATGACGAAGTGTCTTCTGCCCATCGGTGCCGCTGTGGTCGCTCTCGGTTTTTCCGGGTGCCGTGGCCTCATGAGCACCGCTGAAAACCCCACGGGCACGGGGCCATTCGATTCGCGGGGGAATTACGTCGAGGAGTGGGCTGACAATCCTTCAAAATGGAACGGCCGCTCGGTGCCGACACCGACTGTAGAAGAGCCTGCGCCTCAGGTGGCGAGCAACCGGACGCCCGCGCCAGTAGTTCAGACGAGACCGATCACTTCGACTCCCTCGGTCGCCACGGTCAGTAATCCCAAGCCCAAGCCCAAGCCGGTCGCCAAACCCAAACCCAAGCCCAAGCCTTCTTCGGTTTATCACACCGTGCGAAAGGGAGACACCCTTTACGGTCTTGCCAAGCGTTACGGCACCTCGGTTTCAGTGATCCAGCGTGCCAACGGCATCTCGGGTTCTACCATCCGAATTGGACAGAAGATTAAGATTCCTCGTTAAGCCGGCTTGCGCTTCATGGCCATGGCGATGAAGACCATGCCGGCGGCGATCATGAAGAGCGAGAGAAACTGACCGCTGGTCAGGGTTCCTACCATTCGGGAATCCGGCTCGCGGAATTGTTCGCAGATGATTCGGAAGATCGCGTAGAAGACGAAGAAAAGGCCTGTCAGAAGGCCGTTTGGAGCGTTCGGATACTTCACTCGGACGCACCAGAGGATGGCAAACAAGGCTGCCCCTTCGAGGAGGGCTTCATAGAGTTGGGAGGGGTGTCGTGGTTCGAGGAATGGAGCGATGGCATCACTGACGGCTGGGTTGTGACGCTGAACTTTGAGCGTCTCTTCGAACAGCATGTGGTTGGTGAGGCCTCCTTCGAGCCATTGCTGAAACGTGGGCTTGAGTGACGAGTCCGCTTCGCTTGCGGCATGCATCGCAGCACCGAAGGACTCGTGTTCGGTCATCTTGCGATCGGTGAGGGTTGCCGGGAACTTCATTGCCCAAGCGACACTCTGAGCGGTGCGCCCGTAGAGTTCACCGTTGATGAAATTCGCCACGCGACCGAAGAGCAGACCGAGGGGGGCGACGACGCAAAGACCATCGCCGAGACCCGTCCAGGAGACCTGTTTTTTCCGAGAATAGAACCAGGTGAAAATGACGAGTCCGAGGACGCCGCCGTGACTTGCCATGCCACCTTCCCAAACACGGAAAAGTGCCAAAGGGTCTTGAGTGAGCCAATTCCAGCCGTGCTCGCGCGGCCAGTACCAAAGCATGTATCCCAACCGCCCACCGATGAAGACACCGAAGATCGCGGCAGCGGAAATGAAATCGCCTGCGGACCCTGGCGGGAGCACCCAGAGTTTCCTTCGTGAGAGCCTTTCGAGGAGGAAAGCTCCTGCAAGAAATCCGGCGAGATAGGCGAGCCCGTACCAGCGCAACTGGATCTGCTCGGTAATCCGGAGAATTACCGGGCTCAGGTCATGCACATAGATGGCGAACACGGCTGAAGCTCATACCAAAGCGATGATTCCGGCAAGCCGGACGTGGGATGGATGACTCCGCCGCCTAGTAAGGTTGGGTTGGCAGGTTTTGCGTCACGGCACAGGGGCGTGCTAGCGCCTGCTACAAGTAACTCGTCAATCCGGCCACGGCCTTTTCATCGAGCTGCCGGGCGAGGGCGGTGGCGAGGGCGACCATGTGGAGGTGGTCGTTTAGGTCAATGATGGCATTATGCGAGTGAATGTAGCGCGCTGGAACGCCGAGGACGACACAGGGAATACCTTCGTTGGCGTTGTGAAAGGATCCGGCGTCCGTGCCGCCGCTACGGCGGACGGTGACTTGATGGGGGATGCCTTCGCGTCGTGCGGTATCGATCGCTAACTGAGCGAACCTCGGATTGCCGATCGCGCTCGTGTCAAACATGCGGATCTGCACGCCAGCACCGAGCTGACCTTGAGATTCCATTCGGTTAAAGCCGGGCGTGTCGTCTGCTGGCGGTCCTTCCAAGATCACGACGGCATCCGGTTTGATGAAATTGGCCGCGGACTTCGCACCTCGCAGACCCACTTCTTCCTGGACGGTACCGCAAAGGATCAGACGGTTTTCCGTATCTCCGGCAAGCAACCCGGTATGAATCGCTGCGGCCATGCCGACCCGGTTGTCGAAGGCTTTGGCCATGTAAATGTCGTCCTTGGCCATCGAGGTGAAGGCGCTAACAGGCGCGATGGGATCACCGAGGGAAATGCCGAGGTCCTTAATCACTTCATCGCGGGAGGAAGCTCCGACATCGATGAAGAGTTGATCGATCGGCATCACCTGCTGGCGTTGGGCTGGTGAGAGAAAGTGAGGAGGCATCGAAGCCACAACGCCGAGAATTTTGTCGCCGTTTTTCGTCCTTACCTCGACACGCTGGGCGAGCAGATTGTGCTCCCACCATCCACCGAGCGGGACGAAACGAACGAATCCCTCCAGCGTGATGCTCTGCACCATGAAGCCGACTTCATCCATGTGGCCTGCGATCAAGACACGCGGGCCCTCGCCACCACAGTCGCAGAAAACCGAGCCGTTGCGATCGGTTGAGAGCTCGCCGATATCGCTGAGTTCATCGACGAAGATTGCCCGGACTTCATCTTCATGACCCGGGACGGAGTGGGCTTCGGTGAGTTCCGTCAAGAGGGAAAGTGCCTTGTCTCGCATGGGCGCAAGGCTAGCTAACACGGCGCTCCCGCCAAGCGGGAATCCAGACACAAAAAAACCCCGAACGGAATGCGCACCGTTCGAGGTTAGAGTGGACGCAACCTTAGAACCTCCAAATAAGGTCAAGAGTCCAGCGGTCGGAGATGATGCCGTCGTTGGCATCGGTCAGCGGAAATTCATAGGCTAAGCCGAGATCGACGTCCTTGCTGAGGCGTGAACGGAAACCGATGGCAGCGGTCACCAAGTCGCGGTTCTGAGAGGCATTCGAGGCACCGAAGTTGAGCAGGTCATTGCCTTCAAAGGTAGCAACGACTGGCACGGCACCGCCGGCTTGGTTGAAGTAGTTGAAGTTCCCATCGCCGGTCGAAAGAACGTGGAACCAGTTGAGTTCTACGAGCGGGATGAACCATGGGGTTACTTGGTAACTTGCGTGGGCACTCACGAAGGATGAGTCTGAAAGCTGGTTGCTGAACTCGAGGTGAGCCCCGGCACCGGCGGCGACCTGGAATTTGTCCCAGACCTTGACCGTGCTGAGGATCAAATTGACGGCTCCGTTGCCCTCACCTTGAAAAACATCGTGATTACCGGTGGGAACTTCGACCGTCGCGGTGCCACTCAGGGCGAATCCGGCGGCGGGATCGAGGATGAAAGCATACTTGGCACCAGCAGCGATGTTCGCGAAGCCGGATTGGTTCGACCACAGCGGTTGAGTGTCGGGGCGGACGCGGACGTAGCCGTCTTTGGTGGCGACCAGCGAGAGCCGGTCATTGAAAGCGAGTTCGGCTTGAAGCGCATAGACCTCCACATGGCCGCCCATTGGCACGCCGAGGATCGTGGTATTTACGTAGTTCGGCAGTTTGTGATACATCGCGATCGCGTGAACGTTCGTTGTCGGCACGGCGAGATCGAACAAGGTCGGATTCGTCATCGGACGGATCGCGTTTTCGAGACAGTTGGTGGTTTCCAGCATCGGTGATGCGGTCTCTGGGGCGACGGTTCCGGCGAACGCGGTGGCCGCTGCGGCACCGAGGATTCCAGAAAGGGCGTAGGCAAGGGTTTGCTTCATGGCTTGCAGATGGAGTAGGTTGTAGTTAATCGGGATGACCCCCGAGCGCCGCGAGTCTGCCCCACTTCGCCATTCCAGCTATGCGTCTTCATGCTGACTCTCCGCATTTCTTGCGTAGTGATGAACAAAATCGAACAAGGTTTTTCGATTCCGACCAGCGAATTGGAGATGAACAACGGAATTGCGTGAAACGATGCGAAATTTGAAGAGCCTAGAAAGCCTTGGGGTGCCGGAATACTCCTCAAAAAAATTTCGCAGGTTTTGGCGAGATTTCGTGATGTGCGCATGACAGGTAAAGAGGCCGTCCAGCGGCTGGAGTTTGTCCGCCGGGTTTTCGTGGTTCTTCGGGCGGAATAACGGGATTTCAAAACAAGTCTCCCTGATTGGTTACCCCTTGGCGGCCTGCCATTCGGCTTCCATCTCGTCGAGTGAGGCTCCTTCCAGTGAGGAGCCTTTCGCTTTCAACCTCGACTCCATCTTGGCAAAGCGGGCTTCAAACTTCTCGTTCGCGGCGGCCAGTACCACGTCGGGATCGATTTTCCGGAAGCGGGCAAGGTTTACGACAGAGAAAAGCAGGTCACCGAGCTCTTCTTCGAAAGCGACGTCATCACCGCTCTCCATTTCGGCGGCCAACTCGTCCACTTCCTCGCGGATTTTCCCGAGCACGCCTGCCTCACTCGGCCAGTCGAAGCCGACCTTTGAGGCTTTCTTTTGCAACTTCGCGGCTCTTAGAAGCGATGGCAGTCCTTTGCCGACCCCGTGAAGATAGGGTTTTTCCTCGTCGCCCTTCTCGGCGCGTTTGATCTCATCCCATTGCTGAAGGACGGCATCCGCCGTGCTTGCTCCGCTCGTCGCGAAAACATGCGGGTGGCGACGCACCAGTTTTTCGCTGATTGCGCGGGCGACGTCGTCCATGTCGTATGCGCCGTCTTCGGCCGCGAGTTCGCTGTGGAAGACCACCTGCAAGAGCAGGTCGCCGAGTTCCTCCTTCAAATGCTCGCGGTCACCTCTGCGGATCGTATCGATCGTTTCGTAGGCTTCCTCGATCAAGTTCGGCACCAGGCTTTCATGCGTCTGCTCCGCATCCCACGGACATCCTCCCGGCGCGCGCAGGCGGTGCATGATGGCGCGCAGACGGTCCAGTTGGCGGCCCTTCTCAGGGCATTCGATCATTTCAGCGTCGGTCATGAGTCTTTGTTGGAAACTTTTTCCAGAGTTGCCCGTTCGTCCTTGGTCAGACTGTCGAAACCTTGGGCATTGATTTTATCGAGGATCCGATCGACCTCGGTATCGTTGTCGAGATCGACCATCGTGCGCGGCCTGAGCTTGGCCTTGCCGCGACGCTGGAACTGCTTGGGTCGAATGATCTTCTTTTCGCGTTTTCCGTGCCTCATCAGCCACGGGTATTTGATCAGCAGAAAGCCCATGATCGCGCCGCCTAAGTGACCGGCTTCACCACCGCTGTTGCCAAAGATCGCGGCGTTTGGGAAAGCCATACCACCGAGGGTCACCACGACGGCCACGATCAGCAGGGTTCTTACCAAAGTCCGAATCGTGAGTTCGATGGGGATGGGAAAGAGTCGGACGCGGACATCCGGAGCGATGACGTAGATGGCGGCGAGCAGACCAAAAAATCCGGCCGAGGCTCCAACCAAGGTATTCAGGAAAGGGTAGGGCCCGGGGATGATCCCGATGGCGGCCACCAAGGTGTAGAACAAGGCTCCACCGACTCCGCAGAGCAGGTAGTAGATCAGGAAACGGCGACTTCCCCAGGTCATCTCGACGAAAGTTCCGATGAAATAGATCCCGATGGAGTTGAAGGCGACATGCATGACTGACTCATGCAGGAACTGAAAGCTGATGATCTGCCAGATCCGGAATTCTCCGAAGGTGGAAGCCACGGCGAACCAGCCCCACTGCTTGATGCGGTTATCGAGAAAAAGGGCATCGATGAGAAAGATCCCGATGTTCAGGATCAGCAACCATTTGACGACCGGCGTTAACGATGGGAACGGGCTCTGCTGTTCTCTCATTGCGTAGTCTCTGTCGTAGCTTCCCATTCGCCGGCGGACTTACCACGGCAATTTGCCTGCGGCAAGGCGCGGTCATGTCGGTTCTTTGTGTAGGGCACGGTTATTTTATTTGTAAGCATGAACTGTCGGTGGATGTAGGGAAAATCCCTTTGGGCCAAACAAAGCAGGCGATTTCTGTTTAGTTACGTCTGAAATAATCTCTGAAATCGAAAGCGTGTTTGCCGAGGACCCGCCTGCCGTGGTGCTTGGGGAGTTGGAAGTAATGACTGTGAGCGACGAGGATTTGCCCCGCGCCGCCGGTTTGCTCAAAGAGGAGCACGATTTGGGTGCGGCCCGTCCGGTGGGACGCACTTTGTTCCAAGCGCTTCATCACCGGGGCCACTGGGTAGCGCTGCTCATGTGGGGTCCTGCGGCCCTGAAACTCACTGACCGCGATGCTGACATCGGCTGGACCGACAGCCAGCGGGCCGAACGCATCGGTCTTGTCGTGCAAAACCGCCGCTTCCTCGTGTTGGCAAAAACCCGCATGCCCAACCTCGCCTCCCGCGCGTTGGCCATGGCCGTCAATGCCTTGCCCGTCGCGTGGGAACAGGCACATGGCTATCGGCCTTTTCAATAATCAACGGAAAATCAATCAACTGAAAAGACCGTGGGCACTTTCCCATGATTCCCGCCTCCCCCATTGACACCAACGCAGAGTCGGAGCATCCTCGTACCCGTAACAGTGAAAGGTCAACCCCCATCTCAGAAGCTAGCCGCCATCAACGAAGCGCTTTCGAGGATGCCGCTCAAGCGGTTGCCGGCGGAGAAGGTCCGCGCCCAGGTGATCCAGCATCTTTCGGAATCGAAATCCGAAATGTTCTCCGAAAACTTCAGTCGCTTCACCGATGACGACCGCTCCTGGGACATCGCCTTCTGGCAAAAGCAAGGCCCGGCAGCGATTTTCGATGCAATGTGGGGAATGATCAAAGACCACCGCCTGCTCACCAAAAACGATGCTACAGAGCCAAGACTTCAAAGAGCTGTTGAGTATTTTGGCAAGATTGGAGATAACCAGGTTCATTTCATCAGCCGGGAAGACCTCATCTCCGTCAAAATCGCCTCGGGACGCGATCAGGATCTGAAGGACGTCGAGGCCATCAAGAAGAATTCGTGACCAGGGAATCCATCCCCGACAACTTCATCCGCTCCAACGGAGGACTCCTCCCCATCGACCTCCAAATGGCCCAATTCAGCCCCGAGCAACTGAAAGCCGCCGGCCTCGCCTCCGACTCTTCCGCGCCCATCATTTTCATCCCCCGCTAGCAGTCTGTCGGACTTAGATCTCGATCTTATAAGCAGATCCTTTCAAGCTCCCGCATGGCAGCGAAGTTCGTTCATATTGATCACGACACCCCATTGTTGCTCCCGCCCGATCTGCGGGACTGGATTGCCAAAGA
>CAZVMS010000065.1:0-9634 GCA_964628795.1 uncultured Haloferula sp.
TCAGGGTGCTGGGCCATTTTTCCCAGTGAAAGGCGCTGCGCACCTCCCGCAAGCCCTCGGCACCCTCTGCAGACCGCCCGCTTCAACTAAAAATTCGAAAATCACCCTGCCCGAATGGCTTTTCGAATAGGGTCTAGACAGGGTCTGCTTTAAAAGCAACAGAGGCTGCATCACACTGCTCTTACCCGAGCTATTTGCTCCAGCTAGGATCGTCAGCGGACGAATTTCTAAACGAGTCTCTTCTGCAAGGGACTTGTAGCCTCGAACTCTAATTTCTGTGATAGGGTCTTGCTCCATTTCCTTTCGGGATTTTTTAACGAATACGACTAAAAAACAAGGGAGGAATCCCTCCCCTCAGATTCCTGGCTTAATCAATCTCCAGCTTCGGAAGCCCGTTCACGATCTTCATCGTCTCCAAGCTCACGGTGATCACCCTCAGAAACAGCTCCAGCGGATACTTGGCGTCGCCCATGGTTTCGGTGGCCCAGAGCTTGGCGTCGTTGACGATGCCGCTCTTCTTGTCGGTGGTCACGGACTGGCGCTCCATCACCCATTCCGGGGCGGGCTTGCCGTTGACGACGCAGTCGTAGGCTTCCAGAGGGATGTTGCGGATCGTGATCTTGGGGTTGTAGATGACCACGCTCTTGTCGGCGACCATCTTGCCGCTTTCGGGGTCGCGCTGCTTGGCGAACTTCATCTTGGTCACGCGGTAGTCGGGTTGGAATGAACTTTTGACATACAAGCTCCATACTTTGGTCCGTTTTGAAACATCACGACCTTAATTCAACTGAAGTCCAGGGCGGCGATCTCATCGAACAGTTCCTTCGCTGACGGCAGATTGAGTAAGACCTCCAAGTCCTCGAGAAATTCAGGAATGCGTGCACGCCGTTCCGGAAAACTGAACTTCTTTCGCCGCCGCCCAGCCAGCTCACTCGCTTCAAGGAGCAGATCTTGAAGAAGTTGCTTCGGATCAGAAACTGATTCGAGCTGTGACAAGGACGGAAGATTGAGAGGTTTTCGTCCTCTCGGATTGCCTGATGCTGCCCTCAACGCGCTCTCGGAGATCAAAAGCCAAGCTTCGGTCATTCGGACAGGAATCACCGGAACACAATAACGTGCAGGACTGGACGGCAGCGCACTCAGCGCCTCGGAAATTTCAACGCGTCGCTTGGAGGGAGACTCCCGATCGGCATCACGATGAACAAAAATGACATCGGCAGGAAACAATTCGGCCGCGGTCGCAATCTTTTCCTGCAATCCCCGGGGCGGTTTCGGAAGTTCATGCAGATTGGCAGGCTGACCTATCCACTCGAAATCTGAGTGATGACTTCCCAGCATCCACCGCAATATGGGAATCAATACCCTGTCGGAAGAGCCCTCGGCAACCAACGTGAAACGGACGGTATTCATTTATCGACCTCTTCAAGTTGGGGTAACAGCAGCTGAAGATCCTCACGATCAACGACGCGGTTTGGATTGCGCTGATCCTGCTGTTTGACCCGGATTGGATTCAGGTAGGGAATCAATAGACCTCGGGCGACGCATTGATCTGACACTCGTTCACGCCACGTTCCCGGCAAGCCTAGGAAGCTCGGCGTGTGCACCAGTCGGTCTCGATAGTTCGCAGTACGGTCCACCGCGATCACCAGACTATCATCGGGAACTTCGGAAACAACTGATGGCGAGTGAGTATTGATGATGATCTGCCGTAGCGGGTTGTCGTCCCCACAGCGCTCATGCGTATCAACAGCGATATCCCGTAGCAGCGCAATCATCGCCGGGAGCCGCTTCGGGTGAATGCCGTTTTCCGGTTCTTCAAGGCAGATGACCCCAGTGACCAGAGGATCTTGTTCCAAAATGGCAAGCGCCAGAAACCGAAGCGTTCCGTCGGAAAGTCCACGCGCAGGAACCTCGTTTCCAGAGTGATCAGCCACCAAGATACTGTAAGCTCGCCGTACCGGATCAGGATCGACCCGAATCCCCTTCACGTTCTCAACCAATTCCGTGAGACGCTGAGCGATGCTATCGGCGACAACAGGCCCTAAGCCTGGAGTCTGGATGAGGCGGTGCAAGGTTGCCGGCATGTGGCGCCCATGCGCATCCATGATGTTCGGCTCGGTGAAATCGTCCGGTGCGCGCAAACTGGAGGCCTCCAAGGCAAGAAAGCTCCAGGACTCCATCTCCCGTTTCGCACAAAGGGCTGTTGGAGCTTCCGTGGCGTTCGCAATCGAGAGAACGGTGCGGGGTAGATTCGAGGCAAGGTAAGGATAGGGCTTCCCTCGACTTCCACCTCCATCCTGGTGGCGCTGAATGACCGTCTTTCCATCCTCTTCCTTGGTCGAAATGAAATAGTCCCGACGCCCCCCCTTACGCTCCTGCATCAAACTGTCCCGCCAAGTAGGCGAATGCCTGAAAGGCAAGAGCCCCGCAGCTTTCGACCAAGAATGATAAGTCAGGCTCTCCTTGACGATCTGCAAACCGGATTCGCCACTAACAGCCGACTTTTCAATGATGGAAAGCTCATAGGTCAGGAAAGTGAAGGTAGCCTGGGCCTGCTGGTTCAAATCATCATGCGCAAGCTTCGGCACGATCATATCCACGATGAAATCGATTCGTCTGGAACCCACGGGTTGATCGAAACAAAAGACATGCACCGGATCGGATGACATCGCGCCGTCCGCTCGGATCGCAAGGGCAGCTTCCAGAAGGGTCTTCGACGCGGTCAGGCTTAGAAACTGAATCGCATCGAAAAGATTGGATTTGCCGGCCCCGTTCGGACCCGCGATGCAGGTGAACTCGCTGAAATGAAGATCCACTTCCCGCAAGTTCTTGAAGCCATTGACTCTTAGGCGGGTGATCATGTCGGGGATTCTACAGAGATTTCCAGCACCGGCAACCCCGCCACGATGCGGTTGGTTTCCAGGCTCACGGTGATGACGCGGAGGAAGAGTTCGAGGGGGTATTTGGCGTCGCCCATGGTTTCGGTGGCCCAGAGGTTGGCGTCGTTGACGATGCCGCTCTTCTTGTCGGTGGTCACGGATTGGCGCTCCATCACCCATTCCAGGGCGGGCTTGCCGTTGACGATGTAGTCGTAGGCTTCCAGCGGGATGTTGCGGATCGTGATCTTGGGGTTGTAGATGACGACGCTCTTGTCGGCGACCATCTTGCCGGTCTCGGGGTCGCGCTGTTTCGCGAACTTCATTTTCTCGACGCGGTAGTCGGCGTCGCCGAGGGCACTGAGATCCTTCTTGCCGTAATCCAGCTTGGCGCCGGGGTGGATGGCCACGCTTTCGTAGTTCAGGTGCCAATGGGCGAGGTCCCGACCGGCCTGGGAGTAGGCCATGAAGTCGGCGAAGCGCTTCACTGCCGGGATCCGCGGCAGCTCCTTGCCCAGGTTGTCGGCGTAGCGGCTGCGATACTCCGGGGAATGCAGCAGGCCGTAAATGTAGTAGAAGAGGTCTTCCTTGCCGATCGCCGAGCCTTCGCCGGGATAGGCTTGCTGGAAATGGGCAAGGCCCGCGTCGGTGATGGCGTCGCGGCGGGTGAGCATGCCGGGCTCGCCGTCGTTGGCGTCGAAAAGATCGCCCTCGCCCGTCGGCGGCATGTCATCGACGGCTTCGTAGAGATAGAGCGGGAAATACTGTGAACCCACCATGTCCGCTGCGTGCAGGCTTGGGACATGGTCGGTGATTACAACAGAGAACGCACTTCGAGACGACGATGCCGAGACCCCAATCACTATATTTTCACATTCCTTTTCAGGAAAGAAATACGGCATCTGATAGACCATTTCATTGAAGCGCCTATCAAAGTAAAGCCACTGTTTGAAAAAGGGGCGGTAAAGACCTCTCGTGACGTTACCCGACTGGAACGCGAATTGCTGGTTCTTTGCTAGCGCTGACTTCAAAGAGCGGGTCCAACTGATCTTTTCGGGTGCCGTGTCGATAAAGTCGTCAAGTTTTTTGCCTCGCTGTTTCGTATCGAGTCCAGGGTAGGCAAGGGTGAATCGTGCCACCTCACTGTTGTAGAACTCGATCATTCGCCCCATGTTTGATCGAAGCGCCTGATCAGAACAGTTGTAGCACCATGCATCGCGATTTGTCACAACGCCGAGTGAGTAATTCTCGAAAACTTTGGCTGTATAACCCTTCTTGTCACCAGCGGCGATAAAGTCATCGAAGCTTTCATCTCGCTGGTTGATCCAACTTCCGTGGCTATCGGGACAAATTCTCTGCCAACCGTGGTCGGTTGAAATCCCAGAAGTACTCTTGAAGTCCAGAATTCGTTGAAGCTTGTCTTCTCGACTTAGATAGTCGCCGATATCGTAAAAGTATATTTCGGCCTTCTGGTTTAGCTCTCGCTTCTTAACGAGAAAAGTGATCGCGATTGGTGCGCGACTACCGCTTCCGAACACCTTGCCTCCTTCCTTACGTGAGAGTTCACCTGATGTCCGCTGGTTGCCTCGTAAGTGGACGACGTAAATGGAAGAAAATTCGTTTTCAAGGCAACGCCGGAGACCATCCGTCGTTGGTATCTCCACAAAGCTTCCATTGGTAACGAAGCCAATGATCCCACTCTCTCCAATCCGATCACTCGCCCACCGAATTGCACGGACGTAAGAGTCATAAAGGCTTCTTTGAAGAGTTGCATTTGACTCTTTCGCGTAGGTGTCACGGATTCTTTCGTCCAATCCGGCATACTCAATATTGGCTGCATTGTCGTTCTCGCTGCCTTGACCGATCGAATACGGTGGATTCCCCATGATCACCCGGATATCGAGTTTCTTTTGTCGCTTCCGTCGGTCGCTGTTGTCGGTGAGGAGGTTGCTGATGAGGTCGTCCTTTTCGTAGAGCTGGAAGGTGTCGGTGAGGCAGATGCCTTCGAAGGGTTCGTAGGTCGCCCCTTCAGGGCTCAGGGACTGCGGGGGCGAGGAACCCAGGGCGTTGCCCTGGGCTGGTATGTTTTGCCCCGTTGGGGCACTGGAACCTGTCGGCCCCTCAGGGCTTGGGGTGTCCGGGGGCGAGGAACCCAGGGCGTTGCCCTGGGCTGGTATGTTTTGCCCCGTTGGGGCATTGGAACCCGTCGGCCCCTCAGGGCTTGGGGTGTCCGGGGGCGGGGAACCCAGGGCGGTGCCGTGGGCTGGCATGTCTTGCCCCGTTGGGGCATTCGCTCCGTCCTGCTGCGTTGGGTCGTTGGTGGGGGCTGCGACGTCTCCGCCCTGAAAGGGCGAAACATGCCAGCCCGGGGCAACGCCCCGGGTATCGGGCCCGGATGCATCCGAGCCCTGAAGGGGCGACACAGGGCCGCGATGCTCCTTCATGATGCCGTGATAGACGGCTTCGATGTTGATGGCGGCGATGTAGTAGGCGAGCAGGACGATCTCGTTGGCGTGGATCTCGTGCTTGTATTTGTGCGGGAGTTCCTCGGGCTTGATCAGGCCGCTCTGGAGCAGGCGGGTGATGAAGGTGCCGGTGCCGGTGAAGGGATCGATGATGTGGACACCCTTGCTGCCGAGGGTCTGGCCGAACTCGCTCTGCAAGAGGTCATTGATGCTGTGGATGATGAAGTCCACGATCTCCACAGGGGTGTAAACGATGCCGAGGCGCTCGGTCATCTTGGGGAAGGCATTGCGGAAGAACTTGTCGTAGAGCTCGACGACGATCTTCTGTTTTCCCTCCGGGGTATTGGTGTCGGCGGCCTTGCGGGCGACGCTTTCGTAGAACTTCTCGAGGGTGTCGGCTTCCTTGGAAAGGCGGTGCTCCTGCAGGACATCGAGCACTTCCTGCATGGCCTGGGAGACGGGGTTGTGGCTGGCGAAGGAGTAGTCGGCAAAGAGGGAATCGAAGACCGGCTTGGTGATGAGGTGCTGGGCGAGCATCTCGATGACTTCGGCATCGCTGATGGAGTCGTTGAGGTCATCGCGGAGTTCGTTGGCGAAGTTCTTGAAGGCGGTGTATTCCTTTGAGGGGAGCGTGGGCGTCCCGCCCGCATCGTCTGAAGAAGTGGGCGGGACGCCCACGCTCCCCTGTTCTATAATAGCAGTGATGCGGCTGATGTGAGTCTGCGCGATCTTGGCGATGTCCTTGGCCCATTCGTCCCAGTAGTTCCGTGAGCCGCATTTTTTGACGACCTTGGCGAAAAGCGCGCGTTCCAGCTCGCCAACTTGGAATTTCAGTTCGGTCTGCTCGTGGGGGGTGGGCTGGGACTCGCCGATGGAGTGCTGGCCTTTGGCGGATGCGGCTTTGCTGCCCTTTTCGCCGCTGGTGGATTTGGATTTCTTGCTGGTTTTGTCGGTGATGGCGATGACTTCCATCTTGCGCTTGTTCTGGCCGTCGAATTCGAGCTTGTTGACGAAGGCATCGAAGGTGTCGTCGTGGGAACGGAGGGCCTGGAGCACGTCCCAGACGACCTTGTAAACCTTGTTGTCATTCAGCGCCTCGTGCGGCTCCATGCCGCTGGGGATGACGACCGGGAGGACGACGTAGCCGCGTTCCTTTCCGGGGGCATTCCGCATCACGCGGCCGACGGACTGGACGACATCGACCTGCGAATTGCGCGGGGTGAGGAAGAGCACGGCATCGAGTGCCGGCACATCAACGCCTTCGGAAAGGCAGCGGACGTTGCTGAGGATGCGGCAGGTATTCGGCGGGGCCTCGGCCTTGAGCCACTGGAGCTTCTCCTCTTTTTCGGAGGCGTTCATGGTGCCGTCCACGTGGGCGGCTTCGCAGAGCAGGTCGTTGTCGCTGTCGTCCTGCTCCTGATAGGCATCGACGACGTTCTGGAACATGCCGGCGATTTCCTTGGAGCTGACCTTGTGGGTCTTGGCCTTGCCGGTCTGTCTTTCGATGACCTGGCAGAAGGCGACGGCGCGCTTCATCGGCTCGGTATCGTCGCCGAAGCCGCCGTTTTCCCCCTGCTTGGAGAGGGCTTTCCAGCAGCCGATGATGCGGGCGGCGTCGTCAACCTTGAGCTGGTTGTTTTCGTCGGCGAGGAGCTTCTGGAGTCGGGAAGTGACGTGGTCCTCGCTGATGGTGAGGACGAGCACCTTGTAGTCGGTGAGGAGCTTGAGCTGGACGGCCTCGGAGAAGGTGATGACGTGGAGCTGCTTGCCGAAGAGGGCCTCGTCATCCATCGAGCAGAGGGTGACGCTGTCCTTTTCGGCGGAGGCCTTGGCCATGTCGCCGTAGATCCGCGGGGTGGCGGTCATGTAGAGGCGTTTGTTGCCACGGATGAAGTCGGCGTCGTGGATTTTGACGAAGTTGCTTTCCTTGTCGTCATCGAAGGTGGCGCCGGTGGTGCGGTGGGCTTCGTCGCAGATGATCAGGTCGAACTCGCCGAGGCCGTGGAGGTGCTGGGCCCGGCTGATGACATCGATGGAATGGTAGGTCGAGAAGACGACGCTCATGTGCTGGGCGTCGTGGCGTTTGTCGATTTCGTAGGCGAGACGCTTAGCATCGGTGGTGGCGGGATAGCGGAGTTCGTGGGTGAAGGTCTGGACGATGTCGTCGTCTTTGGTGCGCTGCTTGCCGACTTCGCTATCCGAGCAGACGGCGAAGGAATGGAGCGGGGTTTTGCTTTGCTGGGTCCACTCGGTGAGGGTCTGGGAAAGCAGGGAAAGGCTGGGGACGAGGAAGAGCACCCGCTTGCCCTTGCCGGAGTAGGCCTCGGCGATCTTGAGGGAGGTGAAAGTCTTGCCGGTGCCGCAGGCCATGATGAGCTTGCCACGGTCGGCGGACTTGAAGCCGACGAGGGTGTTGTTGATGGCGGAGCCCTGATGGGGACGCGGGTCGAACTTGGGCTTGAGAACCGGCGGCTCGGAGGGCTGGTATTTTTCCCAGTCGATCTGGCTCTGCTGGAGGTCGAGGAGGTCGATCTTATAGACCGGAGGGGTCTGGTTGTTCAGCGAGTTCTCGGCATTTTCCGACCAGTCATTGGTGGTGGTGACGATGATCCGCTGGACGAAGGGTTTTTGGCCGGAGGCGGTGAAGAAGCTATCGATGTCCCCCTTCTGCACCCGGTGGTCGGCAGCGTAGCACTTGCACTGGATGGCGTGGTATTCGCCGGTGCCTTGGGTGCGGGCGACGAGGTCGATGCCCGTGTCCTTCGCCGAGAGCCCGAATTCCGGCCCGCCGATTTCCTTGGCCCAGTCGCTGTAGAGCCAGACTTCCGAATAGAGGTCGGCGAAACGGGGTTCATGGCGGAAGTAGGTGCGGATGAGTTCCTCGAAGTAGGTGCCTTTTTCGCGCTCGGTCTTCGAGGTGACGCGGTAGCTGGCGACGAGGTCGTTGAGCTGGCTCATGAGGTGAGGAAATCGGAGATGGGACGGGGAAAGTGGCGTTGCGTCGCGGACTAAAACGGAGGAGAGGGGGAATGACCAAGCCGCGAGAAACCTAAGAAACCCAAAGCATGCCTGACAAGGAGCAAGGCGGGCAAGTATCGATAAATCCCGAAGTTTTCCCATCATTTTCCCTTTTTGGGAATTTTATTTCGATTTAGTTCTTTCCAGCCAGCAATTCCCTCCAAGTTTGGTGCGTCCAATACCCCGTTACCGCCAGCACAAGCCTCTGGGGCCGCCAGCACAAGCCTCTGGGGCCTCGACAAGTCTTTGGCGAAACAGACCAAATCCGAGTTGCATTGGATGCGCCTTCGTGCAGGTTGGCCCTAAACCCTATGATTTACATTGATATCCGCTCTCGTGTCTCCACCCAGATAAACGACGGGCAATCCGCCCGAAAAGAGAAGCGCTGCGGCTTTGCTCTCGTCATCACGCTCTCGATGATGGTCCTGCTCTCGATACTCGCCGTTGGCTTACTCAGCCTCGCATCCATCCAGCTGAAGTCGGGCGGATATGCCACGGACCTGGCAAAAGCCCAAGCCAATGCCAGGATGGCATTGATGCTGGCCATTGGGCAATTGCAGAAGCAGGCGGGAGACGACCGCAGAGTGACCGTAGCCGCCGACCAACTCAGCGACGACTCTGACGGAGCTGTCACTTCTTCTGCCCCGAATCGGAAGCACTGGACGGGAGTTTATAAATCGTGGGTTGATGGGCTGGAAACGAGACCTGAACCGGAATTCGTCGGCTGGTTGGTGTCCGGTGAGACCTCACTCACCGACTCACCGGATTTTGCGAAATCATCCGGAGGATCCGGGGCGTTGGTGGAGTTGGTGGGTGAAGGGACGCTCGGACTTGGATCGAACGGAAGGGTGGAAGCCCCGCTGTTGCCGGTCCTAGCCTCTGACGGCAAAACCAACGGTAAGCTTGCTTGGTGGACGGGAGACCAGGGGGTCAAGGCGGAATGGCGCGGTTTTAAGCCGGATCTCGGGATAAAAGAGTCGCCGGAAATCCGCAGGTTTTGTTAGATCCTGTGTGACCAAAAAACAACCGTTCCTGAGCGGATTTCCGACGCAGATTTGTGGCAGCATGCGCCGGCGCTTGCAAGATGTTATCGCTGCCAAACGTCGCAGTCTCACGGAATCATCCATTGCCACCCATGCAATGCAGTTCTCCCATATTCTGCCCGCCGACTTCCTTCATGGACTCTCGGTATCTCAAAGAATCCGACAGTATTGCAACGTCGTCGTTTTCTGGGCATGGCTCGCCCAAATTCTTGAAGCCAACGCTTCGCTCTCG
>CAZVMS010000066.1:0-78149 GCA_964628795.1 uncultured Haloferula sp.
CTCAACCAACTCGGCTTCACCCTGCCCCCTCAGCCCCCGCCCGAAATCAGAAATCCAAAGCCTGTGGTGTAGACCTATTGATAAAATGAACGCAATCTCAACGATTCCGGCCCAAAAACCCATCTAACAGCGAAATTCGGGTTAAGGGCGACATCTGCAAGATATCGCCGGCGTGGCACTCGCAGGTGACTTCGCCGGTTGAGGCCTGGGCTTGGATCTGTTGAGCGCCGAGTCTTCCTAAAGTGTGAGAGCCAGGGATGACTCTGAGTGCTCCGTTTGCCGCTGGGGCGTCGTCGAGGTGGATGCGGAGTGTCGTCATTCCTTCGAGGAATAAAACGGGCGGCTGAACGTGCGGAACGCCGTCTTTAATGGACCACGATCCGTAACCATCGGCCTCGTGTTTTACTTTGACGGCGATGGTCAGATCCTGATGCCAGGCGACGGGCCAGTTTTCGCTCGGGGTCTTGTCGAAGAGGATGCTTCGAATCGGGGTGAATCCTGAGGGGATGAGATTTTGGATTCGTTGATCACTCGGATTTCTCCCGAAGTCCGCGCAGGCAGGCGGTGCCGAATTTTTCCTGAAGGTGATCCGCTTCGTTGCGCATGGCTTCCAGCTCGTCGTTTGGGAAGATCGACGAGTGGATTTGGAAGCCGTCTGTAAGGATTGAGGAAGTCACGGGAATGGAGGCTTTGATCTCTCTGCTAGTAAAACCTTACGTAGGTAAAAACACCGGGATGAACTTCTCGGAAGGAGGCGATGAAGCAGAGGGCCACCGTCAGCGCAATGAATGCCACGGGTTGGTATCTCTTTCGGCGAATCGACCGAAAGATGGCGATCGGCGTGGTCGCGATCAGAGCGAGCACTCCAATCCCCAGAATGATCTGGGCGATGATAGTTCTACCAAAGTGGAACGGATTGAGCGCTTTTCCTGCTTCGTAGCTTTCGACGTCATACCAGATCATCGCAGCGATGATCGCCAAACCCACGACAAGAATGCTGATCGAGAATCGCGACATCGCCGGATGTGGGATTAAAGAATCTCCTCGATGGGAATCTTGCCGTTGGTGGCGACGATCGACCAGACGTTGTCTTTGCCTACTGGGGTGAGCTCGACTTTTCCTCCGCCGGCTTCGACGAGGAGCTTGCCGGCGGCGATGTCCCAGAGGGAGATGCGGAATTCGATGTAGGCATCGAGTCGGCCGGTGGCGACGTAGGCGAGGCCGAGGGCGGCGGAGCCCATCATGCGCATCTTGCGGGCGCGAAGAGAGGCTTTGCGGAAACGCTCGAGTCCGATTTTGAGAGACTCTTCGTCTTTTCCGCAGCCGATGAAGAGGATGGATTCTTCGAGCTTCTCGCGATTGCTGCAAGAGATAGGGCGACCGTCGAGTAGCGGCTGACCACCTTTTTCGACCGTCCAGGTTTCGCGGGCGATGGGGTCGTGGATGACACCGACGACGATGTCGTTATCGATGCGCAGGGCGATGGAGACGCAGAAGTGCGGAATGCCGTAGAAGAAGTTCACGGTGCCGTCGATGGGATCGACGATCCACTGGCGGCTGGAGTTCTGGTCGCCGCTGATGCCTTCTTCGCCGAAAAACGCGTCGCCAGGGTTGGCACCGATGAGGATGCCTTCGATGAGGTCCTGGGATTCCTTGTCGAGGGCGAGCTTGATGTCGTGATGAAGGGCTTCGTCGACGGTCTTTTCGCTGTGGAAATTGGCGCTGAGGAGTTTGCCGGCTTCTTTGGCGGCGTGGACGGCGAGTTCGAGATCGGTCATGGCGGGGAGTGAGACGGGATGAGTGCGTCGTGCCAAGTGTGAAGTGATTTGAGACTAAATTGAAACGCCAAGTCACCAAGGGCACGAAGGGAGAGGGTTTGAGGGCGTGTGAACTAACTTTTGTCTGATAAGCCGGTTCGGAAGAGCTTTCGGTCTGGTGGGTTCAGAGGCGTGTGGATCCGAGCATCTGGCGAATTGAGTCTGACTCGTTCTTGGAGCATCGGGCCGAGGCGATCCCAGTCGGGTGCATAAAATTCGTGGCGCAAGATTCTGAGTTTTGAGAGCCCGCTGATCTGTTCATGGTAGATGTCGATGTGGGAGGCGCTTTCTTCGTAGATACGGACGTCTGAAAATTGAATGGCAACGGAGCCAAGGGGGGGGAAGCGTAACAGGCTTCCGTCGATGACGATTTTATTTGGTTGTTTGTGTGACGGTCCTCGCCAGAGGCCCGATATTGCCCAGAGAACGAGAATGAGTGGTAACAATCCCGGGAAGGACGATGTTGCTATGATGTATCCAAGGAATGCCCCGAGGAGGAGGACTGTCAGGGCAACGCTGACCTTCCTTGGTATTAGGAACTTTAGGCCATTTCTCCGTGCAGGATGATAGTTAAAGCTGAATGATTCTCCTATTTCCGGAGGCGTTCTACTCAGGAAAGGGCTGTTAGAGAGATGAGGATTTTCATCCATTGATGGTCGGGCGATGGGCGCTTTCTCTTTAGTGCTTTGCGGCGAGGAGCTCGATCTCGCGGACGATTTTTGGGGCCAGGTGGTGCTTTTCGTCCTCGGGTAGCGGCTCGCTGTGGTCGGGGTGGACGAGGAGGACGCGGTTGCGGTCGGAGTCGAAGCCGATGCCGGGTTTGGAGACGTCGTTGGCGATAACGAGGTCGCAGCCTTTGCGCGTGAGCTTGTCGTGGGCGTTGGCTTCGAGGTTCTCGGTCTCGGCGGCAAAACCTACTAGGACTCCCGTAAATGAAAATTTCCCGCGGGCGGAGCCGAGGATGTCGGGGTTCTTGATGAGCTCGAGGGTGAGGGTTTCGCCTTGCTTCTTGATCTTTTGATCGGAAATGGCGGCGGGCCGGTAGTCGGCGACGGCGGCGGCGAAGACGGCGGTATCCATGCGGCCGATGTGACGCTCGACGGCGGCAAACATATCAGCTGCGGTCTCGATCGGGATGAGGTCGACGCCATCGGGGACGTCGAGATGGGTGGGGCCGGAGATGAGCAGGACCTGGTGGCCTGCCTCGGCGAAGGCGGCGGCGAGGGCGTAGCCCATCTTGCCGGAGGAGCGGTTGGTGAGGTAGCGGACCGGGTCGAGCGGTTCGCGGGTGGGGCCGGCGGTGATGAGGACTCGCATAAACTTTAACGTTTCTCACCCGGTGGTTCTGAGGCCGGAGGAGATGGCGTTGATGGAGAGGAGGAGCTTGGGGAAGAGGGCTTCGGCTTCGCTTTCATTTCCGGCGGCGACGAGGGCGCGCCATTCTTTGAGGAGCTGAATCTGCTGGCGGTGGAGGACGCGCAGTGGGGCTTCACGGATTTCGAGGGTTTTGGCCATACGGGGACGGCGCTCGGCCATGTGGCCATCGAAGATCTCGGCTAGGAGGTCGCGGGTGCGCTCGAACTCGGCGATGATGGTTTCCATGAAGCGTGATCGCAGGTCGGCGTCGGTGACGAGTTCCGCGTAGGACTTCATGAAATCGAGATTGGCGGAGGCGAGGTTGGTTTCGACGTTTGTTAGAGTGTAGCCGAGGAAGGTTGATTGTTTGACGGCTTCTTTGAAGGCGGCGAAGCGTTCGGGGGACTCGTCCTTGAGGTGCTGGAGGCCAGAGCCGACGCCGAACCAGCCGGGAAGGTAGAAGCGGGCCTGGGTCCATGAAAAGACCCAGGGGATGGCGCGGAGGTCGGCGATGGAGTGGCCCTTTTTTCCTGTGCGGCGGGCGGGGCGGGAGCCGATGCGCGAGTTTTCCAAGGCATCGATCGGGGTGACCTGGCGGTAGAAATCGATGAAGCCATCGGAGCGGATGAGGCTCTGGTAGGCTTTTTGGCTGACCTTGGTGAGCTCGGGAAGGAAGGCTTTTGCGGGTTCCTCGCCGGGGCTTGGCAGGCGGTGGGTGGCGGTGGTGATGGCAGCACCGGCGACGAGGAGTTCGAGGTTGAAGGTGGCGTTGGCGGGGTTGGCGTATTTTTGGCCAATCGTTTCGCCCTGCTCGGTCATGCGGAAGCCGCCGGCGAGGGAGCCGTGCGGGAGGGCGGCCATGAACCAGTGGGTTGGTCCGGCACCGCGTGAAATGGTGCCGCCTCGGCCGTGGAAGAAGCGGATTTTGACAGCGTGCTGCTTGCCGACTTCGGTGAGGTTTTCCTCGGCTTGATGGAGTGCCCAGGCGGCGGAAAGAATGCCGCAGTCCTTGTTAGAGTCCGAGTAGCCGAGCATGACTTGCTGGCACTCGGCCTGTTGGCTTTTCACGACGGGATGGGCGAGGAAGGCGCTGAGGATGCCGGGTGCGCGTTCGAGGTCGTCGATGGTTTCGAAAAGTGGGACGACTTCCATCGGGCAGACTAGACCGTCGGAAGTGAGTTCCATGAGTCCGGCCTCGCGGGCGAGTAGGAAGACGCCTAACAGGTCGGAGAGCTGTCGGGTCATCGAGACGATGAGCGAGCCGAGGCCATCGTGGCCGTGCTGATTGATGTGAGCGGCGAGGACGCGGAAGCAATCGAGCACGAGGTCGGCCTCGGTGCCGGCGCTGGCGGTGTCGTGGAGGAAGGGACGTCCAGATTGGAGTTCTTTGTTGAGGAATGCGGCGCGCTTTTCCTCGGGCCAGCTTCCGTAGTTTTCGCCGTCGGGAATGTGGGCGGCTTTGAGGAGTTGGGAGATTGCCTTGTCGTGGAACTCGGAGTTCTGGCGGATGTCGAGGGTGGCGAGGTGGAAGCCGAAGACGTCGAGCTTTTGCCGTAGTGGACGGATGTATTGCTCTTCGATGAGAGCGCAACCCGTGGCGCGGATGCTTTCGGAAAGCAGGTCGAGATCTTCGGCCATCATTTCCTTCGATTGGTAGCCGGAGCCTCCGTCGATTTGTTTTTTCATGCGTGCCGCCATCAGGGCGACGAGGTGGCGCCATGGTTCTTCGTGGAAACGGTCGTGAAGTTCGTTTGCCGTTTCTTCGTCGTTGATGGTGAAGGCGAGTTCGTCGATCCGGTTTTCGAGTTCTTCGGAGACGGGATTCAGGTGGCAGGAAAGGGTGAGTTGGGTGCCGAGGTGTTCGAGTTCGCGGCGGAGGAGTTGGAAAGCGCCGCGGCGAAGTTGGGCGAGGGCTTTGGCGGTGACTTCGGGCGTGACAAGTGGGTGCCCATCGCGATCGCCGCCGATCCAGGTGCCGAAGGAAAGCCGCGGGATGTATCCGCCGGAGCGGAGTTCAGAGAGTGGGAAGCCGGCTTCGCGCCACGCTTCGGTGAAGTGGAGGTCGAGTCGGTCGAGGGCGTTCGGGAAGAGATCACGGAGGTAGTGGATGGCATCGCGCAGTTCGCGGAAGATATCCGGGCGAACGACGTGGATTTCGCCGGTGCGCCAGAGGGTTTCCATGGCGGTGACGACGCGCTCGCGGGTGCGGTGTTTTTCGCGGTCGGTGTATTTCTGGTTCTCGGTGCGGGCGAGCAGTTCATAGAGTGCGCGGTGGCGTTCGCGGACGGAGCCGCGTTTGGCCTCGGTCGGGTGGGCGGTGAGGACGGGTTGGACATCGACGGCTCGGAGGACATCGACGATTTCCTGCGGAGAGAATCCGAGTGCGGAAAGATCCTTGAGGGCACGTGGCCAGAGACCGCGGATGGAAGTGCTGCCGAGAGCTTTTTCGCGCTCGCGGCGGATGGCGGAGGCGACGCGTTCTTCGACCATGTTGAGGAGTTGGAAGCCGATCGAGTAAAGTTGCTGGGTGCCTTCTGGAGGGGTGTCTTCGGGAACGGAGCCGGACCAGGGGAGGTAGGGGATGAGATCGGTTTCGCCGAGGCTTTTGAGTGCTTCCGCGAGGCAGTCGGTGAGATAGGCGAGTTTCTCATCGATCAGTTCGAAGCCTTCGGTGCGAAGTTGTTCGCGGGTGGGAGTGGAATTTTGGATGCTCATCGGCGGCGGCAGTGAAGCAGGGGGAGTGCCGAGCGCAAATCAGGAATTCCCGAAGAAGATTCAAACGCCAAGACACAAAGGAGGCAAAGTAAGCTGCTGTTGAAGCGGCACCGGAGTAGGAAGAAGCAGCCGAAGGTTTGTTCAACTTGGCGATCTTTTCTTCTTGGCGGTGAGGAATTTGAGATTGCCACGGGGAACTGCTCTTCGTGCTGGAGCCGTGGATACCGCTTGACGCTCACGGGTTGCGAGTGGTTGCTTTCGCTCGCCATGCTTCACCAGGTCCTCAAGTCCAAATTGTATAAGGCTGTCGTCACCGATTCGATCGTTGAGTATGAAGGGAGCATCGAGATCCCGCGTGATTTGATGGAGGCGGCGGGCTTGTGGGAGGGAGAAAAGGTATTGGTGGCGTCGATTGACACTTCGGCGCGGCTGGAAACCTACGTGTTGGCGGGTGAGGCGGGGACGGGGCGGATTTTGATCAATGGCGGGGCGGCGCACCGGATTAAAAAAGGTGAGCGACTGACGATCATGGCCTTCGGGCTTTCGGATGCGCCGGTGATCCCGAAGAAGGTCGTTTTGGACTCTGAGAACCGGATTGAGCGGGCTGGACGCTGATTTGCCCGGAAATGGGGGGCAAAAATGGGTGAAAAACCCGTCTTTACAAGGTGGGAACCCTCTGACAGTTTCCCGCCCCCATGATTTTAGCGAACGCCGACTGGCTCTCCATCAGCATTACCTTGTTGCTGATCGTCTTCGTAATTGTCTGCTTGCTGATGAGCTTGCTGATCCTAATGCAGCGTCCCAAGCAGGAAGGCCTCGGTGCCGCGTTTGGTTCCGGAATGACCGATCAGATGTTTGGTGCTCGGACGACCAACGTCCTGCAGCGTGGCACGGTGTATCTTGCTTGTGCCTTCTTTCTGCTGACGATCACGCTCGCGATTCTTTTCGCTCGTAAGAACGAGCGTCAGTATTCCTTGAAAAAGGACGAGCCGGTGGCGATGGAAGAAGCTGCGGCTGCGACTACTGAGTCGGCCGAGACTCCGGCGCTTGAGACCGATACTCCAGCGCCTTCGCTCGAGGACGAACTGAAATCGGCTCCTGTGAGCGGTGAAACTTCGACTCCTGAGGAGACTCCTGTTGTGGAAAAGCCAGCGGCCGAGGAGTCCCCTGCGGAGACAACGACCGAGGAAACTTCAACCGAGGAAACTTCAACCGAGGAAACTCCTGCTGAGTCGGAAGCTGGAGAAACAGCCGCTGAAGAAACATCTACCGGACCTACCGCCGAGGGAACTCCTGCGGAAGGGGAGAAGCCGTAATCGCGGGGTGCTTGTCACCACTTAAAGAAGTGGGATGGACAAGTGCTGCGATTGAGGTCGCTAATTCCTCGACGGGATGACGGACGATCGAAGTCAGCAGACGGGCTCCGGAATAACGGGAAGCGAACATTCGCAACCTGTATGGGCGAGGCCGCAGGCATTTGCCGTGGCTGATGCGGGATGGGGCTGGGTTGATCGGAAGGGAAACCGACATGCGTGCGGAACATTTGACGAGCTTTCGGCGGCGATTGTCGAGGATGCCGGGGCACAGGTCGATCTGGTCTGGACTCCGGCCTGCGACTATTTGGTGCTACCTGAGGAGTTGCCGGAACTTCATCGAGCGATGCGGGACGCGCGGATCCGCTGGGCGCAGTGGGAGATGGATGAAGGACAGCGGCAGATGACCCTTTTTGGGCTCTGTCTAACAACGGTGGTTGTCTATTCGAAATTCACAGGAAAGCCGCTGTTGGCGTTTGGCCCCTTGGGTCTCGCTCTGTTGCTTTTCGTCGTTCTCGGGTTGGTCCCGTGGTATCAGGGGCGGAAGCGTCTGCAGCGGGCACAAGGAAGAACGCTGGTGATTCGTGCGGAGGATCTTGAGGAGATCCGCTTTGAGACGTGGCTGACGCACCAGAAGACGCCGCTGACAAAGCTGCTGCTCGGGATGATTTCGGTGGTGATGCTTTGCCAGTGGTTGGGAGCGGATAGTTGGAGAGCTTCCGTGGATGCGGCGGGTTTGACGAAGATTGCGGGTCGGCCGAGCGATTGGTGGCGGCTGCTTACCGCGCCGTTTCTTCATGGGGGATGGATTCACTTTTTGATGAATGCCTCGGCTCTCTACTACTTGGGTCGGCGCATGGAAGTGCTGGCGCGCTGGCCGCACGTGGTGGCGGTCTTTTTGATGGCATCCTGGGTCGGTGGGGAGGCATCGGCGCGGTTTGTTGAGGCCCCATCGGTGGGGGCATCAGGCGGATTGCTCGGCCTGTTAGGTTTCCTGCTGGTCTTCGAAAATCTTCACCGGGCGCTGGTACCTCAGGCGGCGACGCGGAGGCTTTTGGCGGGAGTGGTGCTGACCGGTGTGATTGGTGTGATTGGCTTCAAGCTGATTGACAATGCCGCGCACGTGGGCGGATTACTGGCGGGCATGGTTTATGCTTTTGCTGTGTTCCCCAAGTCGAACTCGGCGCGTCGGCCGCGTGAGACGAGTGTGGACCGGCTGTTAGGTGCGGCCGCTTTAGGGATGCTGGTGATGTCGGCGGGGTGGGCTTGCTATAGGGTGTTGGGGTGAGGGGGATGCGCTGCCGTGCATGAGCCTTGGAAGTCTCTGCGATGCCAGAGGCATTCAAGTTGGTTTGTCGGTGCAAATCATGGATTTTGGGATGTTTATGCGATAGGTCCGAGATTGCCGTTTTCACTGAGAGCGAGAGTGGCTGTGGAAACCGTCATTCCAACTTTTGTTGGGAGCCAAGACCACGGTTCCGGCATCAGGCTTCACCAGAATTCCGCTCGTTCGGATCTCGAGGTTTTTGTGATTTCCGGGGCCTATTGAGCTTGTCGTAGTGGCCAGCGCCGAGCTCGCTGAAGACAGGCATGAAGCTGCGTCATGGAAGCAGTGCGACGAGGGCCGAGGTCACCGGTTCGAGGAGCAGAGAGGGGAAGAGCCCGAGTGCGATGAGTATCAGGGCCGGGATGCCGATGGCGAGGGCGTGTCCGGTAGTGACGGGCGCGGAGGAGGCGTTCTCCGGGGCTTCCGTGACGAAGGCCTGCTTGAGCACCTTGAGGTAGTAGTAGAGGGACACCGCACTCATCATGGCGGCGAGGCCGACGAGCCAGACGATGCCCGGGCTCCCGGCGGTCGAGGTTTCGGCGAGAGCCTGACTGAACAGGGCGAACTTGCCGACGAAGCCGGCCAGCGGCGGGATGCCGGCGAGTGAGGCCATGAAAACAAGCAGCGCTAGCGCCTGCAGCGGCGAGCGATGGATCAGTCCCGCGAAAGAGCTTACCGAGTCGTCGCCTCGGTCGCGCTCGACCGCGGCGGTCACCGCCAGCGCGCCGAGAGTCGCGAGGCCGTAGACCACGACGTAGAACAGCGCGGCACCGACAGCGGAGGTGCCATTGGCACAGAGACCGACGAATAGGTAGCCGGAGTTGGCCACCGCCGAGTAGGCGAGCAGGCGACGGACGCTGGTTTGGGCTAGCGCGAGCAGATTGCCGAAGACGATCGACACAGCCGCAAGCACGGCGAGCCACACGGACCATCCGGCGACCATTCCTCCCCAGGCGGCTGAGCCGCCAGCAGCGTGGAAGCCGATGATCAGGAAGCGCACCAGCACGACCAGTCCGACGGCCTTCGATGCGGCGGCGACGAGGGCCACGCTAGTCGCCGGGGCCCCCTGATAGACATCGGGTGCCCAGTAGTGGAAGGGAGCGGCGGCGAGCTTGAAGCCGAGTCCGGCAAGGATCATCGCCAGGCCCGCTAGGGCGAGCGGCGAGGTCGGGTTGGCGGCGAGGTCGGTGGCGACTTCCGGCAGGGTCGCGGCGTGTGAGAAGCCGTAGATCAGGCTGAGCCCGAACAGCAGAAAGGCCGCCGAGACGCCTCCGAAGAGGAAGTATTTCAAGGAGGCCTCGGCCGCGCGGGCGGTGCGTGGGAAGCCGGCCAGCAGGTAGAGCGAGAGGCTCGCCAGCTCGAGCGCGACGAACAGGAAAAGCAGGTGGTTGCTTCCCACCGTCAGCGACAGCCCGGTGATCGCGAACAGCAGTAGCGCATGAAATTCGCCGGGTTGGTGGATCTCGTCTCGGGCCGGCGGCAGCAGCACGGCGAGCAGCCCGAGCGCGATCACCACGCCCTTGAACAAGCGGGCCAGCGGGTCGAGGGCGAGCATCGGAGTGGCGGCGTCTCCACTGACCTGAAAGCGCAGCAGCGAAAGTCCGGCCAGCAGCAGTCCGACGCAGGCGATGGCCGACATCAAGGAGTTCGAGGCGGGTTTCGACCGCGATTCGATCGCGAGGCCGGTGCCAAGCACCACCAGCGCCGTGACCACCAGGATCACTTCGGGCAGCAGTTGCTGGAAAAGGTCGGAGTAGTTCACGGCAGGAGCGATTGGAAGAGCGGCGAGGCGAGACCGTCATCGATCAGCGTCACCCAAGGTTTCGGATAGATGCCGATGGCCAGAGAAACGGCGAGCAGCAGGACGATGGCGGTGATTTCCGGCCAGCTCAGTGGAGGCAGCTTCGGCGGCTTGGCTGCGGCGGCACTGCGGACCGGGAAGAAGGCTTTTTGCAGCGCGCGCAGTGAGAATGCGCCGGTGATCACGATGCCGAGGACTAGCGGGATGAGCAGCAGCGGGAAGGATTCCCAGAGACCGATTGCGACCGAGATTTCGGCGACGAATCCGCTGAATCCCGGCAGGCCCATCGAGGCTGCAGTCGCGAGGGTGAAGCCGACCGCCCCACCGGGTAGGGATCGCCACAGGTCGAACTTTTTGAGTTCGTCGAGGTCACGGGTGTGGGTGCGGGTGTAGACCACGCGTCCGGCGATGCCGAACAGCAGGCCCGCGATGATGCCGTGCGAGATCATCTGCAGCGCCGCGCCGCGTAGGCCCCAGTGGGTCGCCGTCGCCATCCCGAGCAGAATGAAGCCCATGTGGCTCACGCTTGAGTAGCCGATCACGAACTTGAGGTCCTTTTGCGAAAGTGCGGTGAAGGCGCCGTAGAGGATGCCGATGACTGCCAGTCCGGCGATCACCCCGCGCCACTGCGCGAAGCCCTCGGGAAATAGCGGCATCGCCACGCACAGCGCACCGAAGGCACCGAGTTTCATCACCACGCCTGCCAGCAGCATCGAGGCGGCGGTCGGAGCGGCGACGTGACCGGTCGGTGCCCAGGTGTGGAAAGGCCAGACGCCCGCGAGCACCGCAAAGCCGAGGAAGAGGACGGGGAAGGCCCAGGCCTGGAAGGACGCCGAATAGTCGGCTGCGGCGAGGTGGGCGAGGTCGAAGCTGGTGCCGCCGGCGGCGGCGTAGGCTGCCGCGAGACCGATCAGGATCAGCGAGCTGGCCCCGATCGAATACATCGTCAGCTTCATCGCGCCATACTCGCGGTTGGTTGAACCCCAGATTGCGATAAGTAGGTATTTCGGCAAGATGACGACCTCGTAGCAGACAAAGAGCAGGAAGGCATCGCGGCTCAGGAAGACGCCGTAAACGCCGCCGATGATCGTTAGAAATAGCGCGAAAAAGGCACGCTGGCGCTTATCGACGTTCCACGAAAATAGCACACCGGCGATGGCGACGATCCCGGTGAGGAGCAGCAGCGTGAGCGAAAGGCCGTCGGCTGCGAGGTGGAAGCGGGCACCGAGGCTCGGGATCCATTCGCGGTCGAAGGACCAGGCCGGTGCCTCCGGGCTGGCGAGTTTCGCGATGCAGCCGGCACCGGCGGCGAGCGCTCCGATGATCGAGGCGACCAGCGCAACGACCCGCGACTGCGCTGCCATGCGGGCGGGCAGCAGTAGCACCAGCAGGGCACCGGCGAAGGCGGAGGCGATGGTCCAGGCGGGAGTCATGGATTCAGAAGATCGAGTAAACGGAGTGTGTCGGCGTTGAGGAAGTGGAGTAGGGCCTGGGGCCACAGTCCGGGCACCACGATCATCACGATCACCGGCACGAACAGCCAGCGTTCGGAAGCCGATAGGTCGGACCAGCCGGAAACGCTCTTACCGAGTGGTCCGTGGAAGACCTTGCGGATGAGGCGCAGCAGGAAGACCGCGGTGAAAAGGAGGCCGAGCACCGACACCGCCGCCGCCCATGGCAGCAGACCGAAGGTGCCGTTGAAGATGAGGAATTCGCCGATGAAGCCGCTGAGTCCGGGCAGGCCGAGGGAGGCGAAGATGGCCAGTCCCATGAGTCCGCAGAGCACCGGCACCCGAGCGCGCAGGCCGCCAAAGTCATCGAGCCCGCGCAGGCCGCCGGAGCGGGCTTCAAGGAGGCCGACGCCGAAGAACAGCGCCGAGGCGATGATGCCGTGGTTGAAGGCCTGGAGGAACGCGCCGGAAATCGCCGACGAGGCTGACTCGCGGTCGCCCGAGCTGGCCGCTACCGCCGCAGCGGCGAGCACGCAATAGCCGAGGTGGTTGACTGACGAGTAGGCGAGCAGGCGCTTGAGATCCTTTTGCGCCAGCGCCGCCAGCGCGCCTAACAGCACGGTCGCCACTGCCAGCGCGGCGAGCCACGGGGCGAGGACGGTGAAGGTATCTGGGAAGATCGGCAGGAATACCCGCAGCAGACCATAGACGCCCATCTTCGACAGCAGGCCGGTCAGCAGCATGGTCACTGGCGTCGGGGCTTCGGCGTAGGCATCGGGCAGCCAAGCGTGGAAGGGGACGATCGGGATCTTGACCGCGAGGCCGAGCAGCACGGCGACGGCGATGATGGTAAGAAGCGTAGCACCCGTCAGGCCGGTGCCGGCGAAGGCGGTGGCGAGGGTTGGGGCGAGGCCGTCTTCCGAGGCCATGGTGGCGAGTTTGCCGAAGTCCATCGTGCCGACTCCTATTTGCAGCGCGAGGAAGCCAAGCAGCATGCAGACGCCGCCGCCGAGGGTGACGATGAAGAAGCGCCGTGCTGCGCGGGGCGCGTTCGGGCCGCCCCACAGGCGGATCAGCAGGTAGGCCGGGATGAGCGTCATTTCCCAGCAAAGGAAGAAGGGGATGAAGTGACGCGCGGTGAAGACGCCGAGCAGCATCGTCTCCATGACTAGGATCAGCGCGGCGTAGGCGCGTCCGCCGATGCCGAGCTTTACTGAAATCGCCAGCGCGAAAGCGGTGACTAGCGAGGTCAGCAGCAGGAACAGCCAGGAGGTGCCGTCGACGGCGAAACTCAGATTGATGCCGGCGTCGGGGATCCACGGCAGCGTCCAGTCGGCCATGGTGCCGTCGGTGCCTCGGGACCCGAGGAGAGCGACCAGCAGGATCGGCAGCAGCGACCACCAAGCGGCGAAACGGCCCGCTGTGCGTTCGCCTGCACCGCGCCACGCAGCAAGCAGCGCGGCACCGGTCAGAGGAGCGAGAAGGAGGGTGAGCAGCATGGTGGAATTAGAGACAGAAATAGAGGAGAAGGAGGGCGGTAATTCCGAGTCCGATGGTCCGGAGATAAGCTTGGATGCGGCCCGATTGGGAGTGTGAGGCGTCGGCGGCGCGGCGTTTCAGCCCGCGGCAGGCACCGTCGAAACCGGCGTTGATGCCGCGTTCGTCGGAAGCGCCGGTGAGGCGGCCGAAGGCCTTGAGGACCGATTCGCCGGCGGCCATGATCGGCACGAGGATGCCGAGCTCAAGAGCGTCGATCAGCGAGGCGAGGACCGCCAGAGGGCCGATGATGCATTTCTGATAGAGCGCGTCAAAGCCCATCGCCCGCTCGAGGAAGCCCCACACTGGACCGAGCTTGCCGGACAGAGGGTCGCGGGCGCGGCTGTCGTTGGAAACCCGGCGGTAGAGGAGCCAGCCGAGGCCGACACCGACGCTCACGAGCACCAGCGAGAGGATCAGCAGGCCGACTGCGCCGTGTTCGCCGAGCGCGCCGCCGTGGAAGTGGGCGACTTCGCCGTGCAGCCATTTCTCGAACCATGGCCAGAAGGGCGTGGCGATGAGCGACAGCAGCACGGCGCCGGCGGCCAGCACATAGAGCGGGACGAGCATCACGGCTGGGCTTTCGTGTGGATGCTCGACACCGGGCTGGCGTGGCTTTCCGAAGAACACCAGTAGCGCCTGGCGGGTCATGTAAAAGGCGGTGAGCAGTGCGGCGGCGACGGCCAGTGCGAAGGGTCCCATGCCGCCGGGCCAGATCTGCGCGCTGTGGAGAATCGCCTCTTTGCTCCAGAAACCCGAGAACAGGAAGGGGAAGCCGGACAGCGCCATCATCCCGATCGCGTAGGCGAGGAAGGTCCGGCGTAGTGGCTTCGAGAGACCGCCCATGTTCCTGATATCCTGCTCGCCGTGGCAGCCGTGGATGACCGAGCCAGCAGAGAGGAAAAGGAGCGCCTTGAAGAAGGCGTGGGCGATGAGATGGAACATTGCCGCGCCGACTCCACCGGTGCCGAGCGCGACCATCATGAAGCCGAGTTGGGAGATGGTCGAGTAGGCGAGGATGCGCTTGAAATCGTATTGGGCGACCGCCACGCAGGCAGCGTAGAGCGCGGTGATCCCGCCGACCCAGGCGGTGGCGGTGAGCGGGATCGTCAGGTCGCCGCCGTTCGAGAAGATCGGGTGGGTGCGGGCGACCATGAAGACACCGGCGGCAACCATGGTGGCGGCGTGGATCAGTGCGGAGACCGGGGTCGGGCCCTCCATCGCGTCGGGCAGCCAGGTGTGCAGGGGGACCTGGCCGGACTTGCCCATCGCGCCGACCAGCAGCAGCAGCGCTGCGGCGGCGGAAACGGTGAGACCTCCGATCGTCGTGGTGCCAGCCAGCGAGGCCAGCGCGCCGGATTCGAGCAGGCCGTTGCCGCCATCGTAGAAAAGCAGCGTGCCGGTCTGGCGGTAGAGCCAGATCATGCCGAGGAAGAAGGCCATGTCGCCGACGCGCGTCGTGATGAAGGCCTTCTGGGCGGCGGCTGCGGCCGAGGGTTTCTCGAAGTAGAAGCCGATCAGCAGATACGAGGCGAGGCCGACCAGTTCCCAGGCGATGAAGAGCAGTAGCAGGCTGTTGGCCAGCAGGACCATCAGCATCGCGCCGCAGAAAAGGGACAGGAATCCGAAGAAGCGGCCGAAGCGTTTTTCCTCGGCCATGTAAGCGGTGCTGTAGATGAAGATCCACAGGGCGACGAAGGTGACCATCGCGATCATCGCCGCACTCATCGGGTCGAGTAGCACGCCGACCTTGAGCGCACTTTCGCCGAAGGTGAACCAAGTCGTGGCGGTCGCGAGGCGGAAGGCACCCTCTCCGCTTGGGGAAAGCGTGCAGTTGGCGGCCAGCAGCGCGAGGATGCAGGAAACTCCGAGCGCCCCGAGTGCTAGCTTCGAGGCGAGGCGTCCGCGGGCGTCCGGGAGGAAGGCAATCGCGGCAGCCGCGAGCAGCGGCAGCAGCGGAATCCACCAGAGCAGGGCCGGGAGGTGAGGTTGGAGAGCGTCAGCCATGGAGCGAGTCCGAAGAGTTGAGGTTGGTCGAGCGCGTGTGGCGGAAGACCATGAGGATGATGGCGAGGCCGACGGCGGCCTCGGCCGCGGCGATGGCGATGCCGAAGAGCACGAACATCGGGCCGGTGAGCTGGGGGTCTGGTGGTCCGAAGCGCCAGAAGCCGATGAAGTTCAGGTTGGCCGCGTTGAGCATCAGCTCGATGCCGACCAGCACCAGAATCGCGTTGCGCCGGGTGAGCACCGCGAACAGTCCGAGCGCGAACAGCACGGACGAGAGGGTCAGCAGGACGGCGAGCGGGTTCATGGCTTTTTCGAGGGTTCCCGGGCGAACAGCGCGGCACCGAGCAACACGGCGGTGAGCAGGATGGCGATGGCGAGAACCGCCGGGGCGTGGGTAGTGAAGAGCAGTTCGCCGATGCGCTTGATCGGGAGTTCGACGGCTTCGGTCGTCGTCTCGGGGACGTTGCGGCCGACCGCGTAGAGTAGGACCGCGAGCAGCGGCAGCGTGCACAGCAGGCCGGGCAGCAAGGACTTTGGACGGCGGGCGATTTCCTCGACCTCGTCGCGCGGGCGGGTGATCAGGAGTGAGAAAACGATCAGCACGGCCACCGCACCGACGTAGACCATGAACTGCACCAGCCCGAGGAAACCGGCACCGAGCGCGATGTAGAGCGCGCCGCCGAGTGATAGGGTGAGCGCGAGCAGCAGCGCCGCGTGCACTGGGCGCGCCTTCCACACTGCGCCGAGTGCGGCGAGCAGGATCAGCGGCGAAAGGATCAGTAGCGCGATCATGATTCGGCGAATCGGTAAGTGCGGTTGGAGCGTGCGAGGCGCTTGTTGAAGAGCACGGTCATGATGACAAAGGGCACCAGCAGCAGCGGAACGGTGACGAGCCACGCGAGTAGGCCGTGCTGAGAGCGTTGGAGAAGCGACCAGATGCCGGCGGCGGGGATGGTCAGCAGCGAGAGCGGGATCAGGCCAAGCCAGCCGAAACGCATGAGCTGGTCCATGCGCAGGCGCGGCCAGGTCGCGCGGATCCACAGGAAGAAGAAGATGATGACCGCCAGCTTGCCGAAGAACCAGATCCATGACGGCACGAAGTCGAGTCCGGGCAAGGGTGCCTGCCAGCCGCCGAGGAAGAGCGTGACGCCGAGTCCGGAAATGGCGAACAGTCCGAGGTATTCGCCCATGAAGAACAGCGCGTATTTGAAACCGGAATACTCGGTCATGTGACCGGCGACGATTTCCGACTCGCCCTCGGGCAGGTCGAAGGGGCAGCGGTTGGCCTCCGCGATGCTGGCGATGAAGAACACCAAGCCGCCGACCAGCCCCCACGGGGTGAGGATGTTCCAAGCCGGCAGAAAACCGAGATGGAAGCCTCCTTGCTGGGAGACGATGTCAGGCAGCGACAGCGTGCCTGAGACCATGATCACGGCGATGGCGGAAAGCACCAGTGGGAGCTCGTAGCTGACCATCTGCGAGATGGCGCGCATCGCCCCGAGCATTGGGAACTTCGAGCCGCTGGCCCAGCCGGCCATGAAGACCGCGAGTTCGGTGAGTGATCCGACCGCAAAAAAGAACAGCAGACCGAGTTCCATTGGCACCGGGATCCACTCTTTGCCGTAGGGAAGCACACCCAGGGCGAGGATGGCCGGCACTACGATCAGGATCGGCGCCAGCAGGTGAAGCAGCTTCTCGGCCTTGGCTGGAACGATGTCCTCCTTGGTCAGCATCTTGATCCCGTCGGCCACCGGCTGGAGGATGCCGAACCAGCCAGCGCGGTTCGGGCCGATGCGGTTCTGCACGCGGGCGAGCGTCTTGCGCTCGATCAGCGACAGCAGTGCGAAGCCGGTCATGAAGACAGCCAGCACGGTCGCAGCGCCGGCACCGGTGCCGCCGAGTGAGATCAGCCATTCGGGTGCGTTGAAATGTTCCAAGAGGTTCTCGACGAGCCGCTTTGGCAGCAGTGGTAGCCATTCGGGCGACCACAGCGAGGGCTCTTCGGTCTGGGCGATCAGGAATGTCATTCGCCGCCTCCTTCCTCTTTTGGTTGCTCGGCCTTCAGTTCCTGCTGCGGTGCTTCGGCTTTCTTCGCCTCGGGGGCTTCGTTTTCGTTCTTCTCGGTCGCCGCTTCGGGTTCGCTTTCAGCCTCGGCGGCGGCCTTCTTTTCCGCCTCCGCCTTGGCCTTTTTCTCCGCATCGGCTTTCGCTTTCGCGGCGGCCTTGGCGGCCTTTTTCTCGGCGTCCGCCTTGCGCCGTTCGAGCACTTCGGTGGCCTGCTTTGGTCTCAGCTGAAGATGGTATTCGGCGGACTTGGAGAGATCGTCGAGGTGGAGTTGAAGGCTATCGAAGCGGTCGTCGGTCGCGAGTTCGAACTCGCCGTCCATGTAGATGGAGTCGAAGGGGCAGACTTCCGCGCAGAGGCCGCAGCCCATGCAAACCGAGGAATCGATATCGAAGACCTTGGGCCGATTGCGCACCTTGCCATGCTCGTCGCGGTCCATGACGATGTAGATGCACTGCGGCGGGCAGGACTTTTCGCAGATCTTGCAGGCGGTGCAGCGCAGTCCGGCCTCGGGGTTGTCGTCGTAGCAGAGGAAGGGGATGTTGCGGTAGTTCGGGCTGATCGGGGCACGCTGCTCCGGATACTGGATCGTGGTCATGCGCTCCTTCTTGTAGAAGCTTTCGATCAAGTTGCGGCCGGTGACCGCGAGCCCTTGAAGCAGGCCGAGCCCGGGTAGCACCCACTTGCCGGACTTGGCCGGTGCGGGTCTCGGATCGCTCTGGGTGTCGGATTTCATCGGTCCACCTCCCCTAATACGATGTCGATGCTGCCGAGGATGATGACGACGTCGGCCAGGTCGAGGCCGAGGCACATGTCCTCGAGCAAGGTGAGATTGATGAAGCTCGGCGCGCGGACGCGGAAGCGGTAGGGGTCCGTGGTGCCGTTGCTGACGAGGTGGAAGCCGAGTTCGCCCTTCGGTCCCTCGATGCGGCCGTAGGCCTCGCCGACCGGTGGTTTGAAGTTACGCAGCTTCGCCTTGGGATGAATGAAGTCGCCTTCCGGCAGGCCGTCGATTGCCTGCCGCAGGATCTTCAGGGACTCGCGCATTTCAAGGAAGCGGATCATGATGCGATCGTAGCAGTCGCCTTTTTCACCGAGCGGAATGCGGAAATCGAAGCGGTCGTAGATGCCGTAGGGCTCGACCTTGCGGATGTCGTAGCTGATCCCGGCGGCGCGCAGCATCGGGCCGGTGACGCCACCGTTGATGAGTTTCTCCGCCGGCAGTTGGCCGACGTCTTGAGTGCGGGCGAGCAGGATTTCGTTGCCGATGAGGAGTTGCTCCATCTCGTCGAGGAAGGGGCCGTAGTCGTCGATAATCGTCGAGACCTGTCCAATCCAGCCCTCGGGCAGATCGTAGCGGCAGCCGCCGAAGCGCATGAAGTTCGCCATCATCCGCGCGCCGGTGAGGTGCTCGAAGAGGTCGAGGATCTTTTCCCGCTCGCGGAAGGCGTACATCAGCGCCGAGCCCCAAGCGCCCATGTCGCCGAGGATGAAGCCCATGAAGGAGGTGTGGTTGATCAGGCGGGTCAGTTCGCCGAGGATCACGCGCATGTATTCGGCGCGCTCGGGGACCTCAATGCCGGCAAGCTTTTCGACCGACAGGGCGTAGGCCCAGTTGTTAGTCAGCGGGCAGATGTAGTCGAGCCGGTCGGTGTACGGCATCGAATGGAGGTAGGGTCCGCACTCGGCGATCTTCTCGTGGTTGCGGTGCAGGTAGCCAAAGACCGGCTTGAGGCTCACGATCGTCTCACCGTCGAGCACGACGTTCATCCGGAACACGCCGTGGGTCGACGGGTGCTGCGGTCCGAGCGAGACGCGCAGGAGTTGGTCGTCGTCGGTCCCCTCAAGGGTGGGATTGGAGATGGATGAGGGGGCGATCATGAGGGGTAATGCTCTTTCGCCCGCTCGAGTACGGCGTCGTGCGGCGTGGGTTCGTATTCGAAGTCGTCGGGTGCGACGTAGTCCTTGCGCATCGGGTGATCGACAAACTCATCCCACATCAGGATGCGGCGGAGGTCCGGGTGGCCGGTGAAGCGCACGCCGAAAAGGTCGTAGATCTCGCGTTCCTGGAACTCGGCGCTGCGGTAGATCGAGACGACTGAGGGGATCTCGACGTTTTCACCCCGGTCGAGTGTGCGGACGCGTAGGACCAGCGGTCCGACGCGGTCGCGGTGGGAATAGAGGTGATAGACGACCTCGAGGAAACCCGGCTTCGGTGGGCTCTCTTCGGTCTCCTCTTTAGTCTCGTTTTCGTTGTCAGCCAGCGCAACGGCCTCCGCCTTGGCGGGATCTGGCCAGTCAATGCCGGTGACATTCGAGAGATAGTCGAAGTGCAGTTCGTCGTGAAGGAAGCGGCAGACATCGGGCAGGCTCGCGGCTTCGACCAGCAGCGAGTGCTGCTCGGCCGGGCCCGGATTGCGGCGAAGCTCGATCGCGGCGTCGGGCAGTGCCTCGCGGAGGTGATTGAGGATGGCGTCGATGTCAGGATTCATCGGTCGCCTCCTTCCTCGTGGACGACCGGTTTTGGATGCCAGATCTCGCGGTTGGCGGTGGGCTGCAGGTCGTGGGGTCCGTATTCCGGTACCGGGAACTCCGCGGTCCCTTTGGCGTCGGCATGGCGAACGCGGTTTTTGCCGATCAGCTTTTCGCCGGCGATCTTCTTGCGCAGCGCCATCAGCCCGTCGAGCAGCGCTTCGGGGCGTGGCGGGCATCCGGGGATAACGATGTCGACCGGGATGTAGCGGTCGATGCCCTTGAGCACGTTGTAGCCCTGCTTGAAGGGTCCGCCGGAGATCGCGCAGGCGCCCATGGCGATCACGTATTTGGGCTCCGCCATCTGGTTGTAGAGGCGGACGACCAGAGGCGCCATCTTCTTGGTCACCGTGCCAGCGACGAGCATCAGGTCGGCCTGCCGGGGCGAGGGTCGGAAGACCTCGGCACCGAATCGGGCCATGTCGTACTTCGCCATGGTCGCGGCGATCATTTCGATGGCGCAGCAGGCGAGGCCGAACTGCATCGGCCACAGCGAGCTCGAGCGACCCCAGTTGATCAGCGACTCGAAGGAGGTCACGTGAATGCCTTGAGACTTGAGGTCCTCGGCGAGTTTTTGGTCAATCGCCATAGATCGTGAAGTTGGGTTTGGGGATGCCGCGCCAGTTGAGTAGGCCTTTACTCCACGCCCAGAGGAGACCCTCGGCGAGCAGTAGCAGAAACAGCATCGCCACCACGAAGGCGCCGACGCTCAGGTCGAGGAAGGCGACGGCGAAGGGCAGCAGGAAGATGGTCTCGACGTCGAAGAGCAGGAACAGCAGCCCGAAGAGGTAATACTGCGAGTGGAAGCGGACCTGGCGCTCGGCGAGCGGCTCGACGCCGCACTCGTAGAGGGCGTTCTTCTCCTTACCGCGTTTGATCGGGGTGAAGAAGGTCATCCAGACCCTCGCCAGCACCAGCGCACCGATCGGCACAGCCAGTGCGATCGAGAAGAACACGAGAACCGGGATAAAGGGATGATCCATGCGGCGATGAGTGGGATTTTGGGTTTCTCGCCGCCGACTTCCGGGTCCTGAGACCGAAGATCGATCTTTGGGAGGCTGACAGCCCTAGGCGAGGGCTTTGCTAATGACTGCAGTCCCGGATAAAAACAATCGTTTGAGGAAATGGGCGGGGCTTTCGAGAAATCATGCGCGGCGGGGAGTCGGTTCGTGATAAGATACGTGCCCAAATTTCGCCGTGAAGATTGGCGACGGGGACGGTCCAACCGAAGAGCCCTTGCGATCCTGGTCGTCGGCAATCAGGGCGGCAGCCTCGAGATGAAGCTGCGGGTGTGCTGGTGCTCGTTTCCCATCTGGTCTTGTCGCTCCCCTCAGGAATCTTCTCCAAGCCATGGCAAGGGAGCAAAAGCCGCGACGCCTACCGTGGTGTGGCAGCCAGAAAGCAGGAGAACATGGCCGACGAGTAGAATGCCCTGAACGCGACCGGAGGAACGCCCGTGGCGACGGCGCGACGGGCTGGAGCAAGGCATGGGAAATCAACATCTGGGCCCGCCTCCACGATGGCATCCACGCCCACAAGCTCCTCGGCGAGGCTTTGAAAGGGAACTTCCCGCCCAACCTCTTCGCTTTCCACCCTCCGTTCCAGATCTTCGGGAACTTCGGCTATTCCGCCGACCCCAACAGAACCCACTGCAGCCGCTTCGGCGAAACCGTCACGGAGGTCGATCTGCACGGGGGAAAGGCGTCTGATGTCTCACTGATTGGTAGCTGAAATGGGGCCATAAACCTTCAGGCTGTGACAGGATTCCACTCGAAACCACCTGTGGCTAGGGAAGTTGGGTGTCCGATCTCATTCTCGATTATGATAAACCGATTCAGGTGGGCCTAGCAGTCTGTCGGACTTTGGTGCGAGGCGGGATTTGAAGCTTCTCGGATTCCGAGCTTTCGGGCGGGGGAGCTTTCCGGAGGAGCGTTTTTTAATCCAAGATTGCTTCGAGGCTCTTCCGGAGCGCTGATCTGGCTTTCAGGGCCTGTCGGTCGCTGGTGCTTTTGCTCCAATTCGCCCCAAATACCCCATTATCCCTTTACGAAGGTCATTCCGAGCTTGTGGAGGCGTTTGATGTTCACACTCTGGCTGACGAGGTCCCATTCGATGTTCGCTTTCTCTTTGCCTCTCATCGAAAATCTCCGGAAGCCGAGCACTTCCTTCACGATCCCAAAGACGGGTTCGACGGTTTCTTTTCGAAGTTTGTAGAGGCTTTTCCCAACGGCGGTTTCGAGGCGGTGGGCCATGATTTCACCGATACTCGCTCCGGGTAAATGAGGGGCAGGTGGGTCGCCTTTCTCTTCAAGGTCGGCCACGCTGCGGCCATGGTGGTGGCGCTTGGTCGCGGCATAAACGTTGGGGCCACGTCCACTATCTTCGACTTTGGTGACGGCTTGGGCACTGAAGTAGCCGCTGTCGGCGAGGACGTTAACGGGCTTTCCGACCGCAGGGCTGATGGCTTGGATGACCGGTTCAAGCTGCTCTTTGTCATTCGGGGCGTCGCTGACAAAGCCTCCTACGATGAGCATCGTATTTGTATCGACAGCGGCCTGAACGTTGTAGCATTGCTGAAAGCCGTCGCTGGTTTTCATGATACGACTTTCGGGGTCGGTGAAATTGTATTGGTCCTTTGGACGGGGGCCTTCTTCGGGCGGTTGAGGCTCTTTGCCACGGGCTTTGCGACCGGTTGCTTTTTCCTTTTCCTCACGTGCGGCTAGCTTGGCTTGATACTCGGTTTGCTCTTTTAGAAGGCGTTCTTTGGCCCGATCTTCGATGACTTTCTTCGCCTCGGCGAGTTTGATGAGGCGGTCTTCACGACGTTGGATTTCTTCGGGAATGGTGAGGCCGTCCTGAAGCGGGACGGCGTCGGCATCTTCCGCTTTGGCAAGGAGTTCCTCGATCTGGTCTTGGGCGAGTTTCATTTGCTTTTCAACATGTCCGTGGCTCATCGCGCTGTGCTTGCTGGCGTTGGCGAGGATCTTGGTGCCATCGACCGAGACGTCGAGGTCGCCGACTCTGAGGATCTTGGCGGTGGCGGCGAGTTCGAGGATCTGGTGAAAGGTGGAGGAGAGCAGTTCTTTGTTTTCGCGACGGAATTTGCAGATGGAATCGTGGTCGGGATGGGTGTCGGCGGTGAGGAAGCGGACCGCGACATTTTCGTAAGTGAGGATCTCGATGCGGCGGCTCGAGAAGGTGCCGGTGGCGTAGCAGTAAATCAGGAGGGCCAGCATGGTGGCGGGCGGATATTGTGCGGAGCCGGTGCCGCGCTCGTTGATCTTGGCGGCACTCAGGTCGAGGGCGTCGACCGCGTCCCTGACGAAGTGGACCATGTGGTCTTTGGCAATCCAGTCCCGCAGATCGGGCGGGAGCAACAATGGGGTGTCGTGATCAATATGAACGAACTTCGCTGCCATGCGGGAGCTTGAAAGGATCTGCTTATAAGATCGAGATCTAAGTCCGACAGACTGCTAGCAGCGGCGGAAATCAACCGGATCGCGGGACTCTGCCGCATGCGCAATGTGATGAAACCGTATCTGGAATCCCTGGCAACATGAAACCCGAAGGGCTCATCGAATCCATTCGCCAGAGGCTATTGAACCTCTCAAGGGAAAACGGAGAGGCGTTTGACTTCGTGCTCGGGCGCTATGGCGTGGAGCGGTTTCTCCACCGCCTGAGCGCGAGCTTCTTTGGAATGCGATTCGCGCGACCTTCGAGCGACGCGGTTCGGAAATACCTGCCGCGACCCCGACTGGCCTGACCGACCGGTTCGCAACCGAGAAGCTGGTGATGTGGAACGCGTTTCTTCGGAAGAACGGGTTGGAGGCCGTCGGGTTCCCGGAGGTGGTTGCGTCAATCAGAGGCAAAGCTCGAATGGATCTGGGAAGACCGATCGAACGGTTTTCGGAAAGGGTAAGCCGCCACGGGGATCCCTCTCCGGGGAATCCGTGGCGGCCTTGTCGTGACCCGCACCGCGCTTGGCGCGTCGTGCGGGGCGGGTCTGTCATGCGGGAAACGGTTCGCGCCGCGTGGATGGGCGGAAGTTTGCCGAAGATGAGGAGGCGATACCTCCGCAACGCCCGGGGGGGCTGTGTATCCATGCTTCCGCTGCGCCCGGCGATGTGGTAGGCGTTCGGTGTTCCGCCATGCGTGTCCTTTCCACTTCGCTGATCACCTCGCTCCTGCTTCAGGCGGGGGCGGAGGCGGCTGAGTTCGAGTTGAATCCGGTGGTCATTGTTGGCACCACGGAGGTGATCATACCGACTCACATGACGAACAACGACGACGGCGCGGTCTACAACTCCGCGACGGTCAAGGCCTACGCTTCGCTCGCGCAGGCGGTCTTCGCGCTGGGCAGCCATGGTTTTGGCTCGGTGGCGGAAATGATGGGGAGTTGGAATTACAACCTCACCGGGGAAGTTTCCAGTGGCTGGTCCGGTGCTGGTGCCAACGACGGCACGATTCGCCTGACGAACAATGGAGTATGGGATTTCGGAGTCCCTGTTTATGATGTCTGGCAATCCACCTCCACGGACTCTTCCCAAAACGAGATGTCTTTGAATCTTGGTGTTCCCATCTCCCAGCTGGAACTCAACGCCACTTCCGGCTACCAGCCCTTCGCTTTGGCCGACGTGCAGGCGGCGGGCTGGGACGCCACGCTCTACGATCCGGTCATCGTGCGCAGCGACTCGGCGCTGCTGCAGGCGGGCAACTACACCGGCAGCCCCAGCAGGCGGGCGAGCGGGAGGGAGTGTTCGTGGGGCATGAGGGGATCTTCGACTACCCTGCCAGCGGCCTGGTGTATGTGCTGCTGGTGCCCGGGGACTTCGCGGAGTGGACGGATTTTTCAAGCCGTCATCCGTCGCTGGCAGCGGGCGGAGGATGCGAATGGCAACGGGCGGAGCAACTTCCTGGACTACGCCAGCGGTCAGGATCCTGAGGCGGCGGGGCTGCTGCCGGTGGTGGAGCTCTCGGGCAGGACGCTGACCTTGCGGCGGCGGATCAACGGGCAGGATGCGGCAGCGGTGGCGGAGTATTCGGACAACCTGGAGGACTGGTATCCGCTGGAGGATGGTCTGGGAGTTGCTTCCCGGCCAACCGGCGGCGAGGTTTTTCCGGCAGGGCTTCGGGGGCTGAGGAAATCGGAGCTTCAATCCGTTTCCTTCAGTTTCCCGATCAGTTCTTCATAGGTCGCCTCGCCGCCCTCGGCACGGCACCATCGGCCGACAGCTTCGAGGTCGACCCGACCCGGCTGCCTCCGGGCAGATGAGCACGGCCTGGTCGAAGTTGGCACGCGAGCGCCAGTGGATATAACCGGCGAGACGGTCCTTCACGCTGTCGGTCGGCGATAGCAGGTGCAAGGTGCGGCCGCCCAGCTCGATCTCGTCGGGGATTACCGGAAACTCCTGCCCGATCTCCACAGGCCCGCGGGGGAATTCGAGGAACAGGTGCGGGCATTCCGGGTGCTTGTAGTAGCGCGATTTGGTGGGCAGGAAACCGATGCGGCGCAAGGCTTCCTCCAGGCGCGGGCGCCCGAAATCGTCGGGCACGAGGTCGAGGTCGCCGGAGCGATACAACCCTTCGGTGTAGATGGAGACCACCGCGCCGCCGACCAGCACCGAGCTTATGCCTTCTCCTTCCAAATGCCATGCGACATAGCGCCAGAGTTCCTCCTCGGTGCAGGTTTCCCAGTCCGGGACGCCGTGTCCGGAATTATGACTTGAATCATCGGTCATTTGACCTTAGAAAAAGGTCATGATTTCGACGGTTTTGCAAGATCTTTTCGGCGGCAAGGCGGCGGAGGCGGTGTTGCTTTCGCTTTTCCATCAGGGCGAGGCATATGGCCGCGGGGTGTCGAAGGACTTCGCGGTCTCGCTCGATACGGTGCAGCGCCAGTTGGACCGCTTCGAGCGCTCGGGAGCGTTGGTCTGCAAGCGCCAGGGGCGGACGCTTGTCTACAGCTGGAACCCGAAATCGCGGGTGGCGGCGCGTTTGCGGGACCTGGTGGGGGTCGTTTACGACGGACTGGATCCCAAGGCCAAGGAGGCGCTGTTCCACGAGCGGCGCCAGCCGCGGGCGAAGGACAAGCCGGTGATCCGATGAGTCATTCGGAAACGCGCGGGGGTCTCGGGCGATAGCGGGCTTCCCCCAATGCCGCAAAGCTGCTATCGGTGCGGGGTGTCCGGGATCCGCCTGCTGCCGGTTTGCCTGCTCCCCGCCCTGCCGTTGCGCGGGGCGGAGGTGACGGGCTATCCTCCGGTGAATCTCGGTTTGGATTACAGCCTGGATGTCTGGTTCAGGAACAACGACGACTATGCGGTCTACCACTCGGCGACCACGAGCATTGCCTCCTTGTTGGCCGATCAGGTTTATGCCCTGGGCAATTCGGCCCAGCCGTCGGTGAGCGGAATGCTCGGATGGGAGTTTGGAAACATCGTTGGCGGTGGCCACGACGAACACGGCTTTGGCAGTGAGGCTTTTGCCCGTACCGGGGATGTCGACCATGAGCAAACCCTCGGGTGCGGGCAGGCCGTAGGCTTTTGCGGATTCGCTGAAAGCTCCGGCGCGGCGTGTCAGCCATTCCTTGAGCAAGCCGAGTCCGCCGATGTCGTCGAGGGACGTGGTGGCTTCCACGACTTTAACCAGTCCGTTCTTTTTCAAGGTGCGGGCTTTTTCGCGGGCGACGATTTTGGGGTCGATACCTTTGGTTTCGACGACGGACAGGACAGGGCGAAGGTGTTTTCGGCTGCGGTGTAGAGGCAGTCGATGTGACCGCCCGGGTGGAAGCGCAGTGTGTTCATCCCTCGCCGAGTTGCTGGTGGTTCTGGTGGCGTTGGGATTGCCGCCAGAAGTCGGGTTTGCGCGTGCGCACCCGGGGTTTGCCAAGGGCTTCCTCAGGTGGTGGGATTGGCTTCGGGAGTAGTGGCGGTTTTGCTGGTAGTCGGAGTGGTTGAAAAATCAGGCTGCTGAGGGCGAAGTCGGTGTGTTGGGAGTGAATTATGGCGTCATGGGATAAAATGTTTGTTTTTTACGAGAAGGTTGCAATAATGGCAACTTTCCTGTTGAAATCATGCATACAGAGCTTCCAAGCGACGCGATTCTGGACGCCGTGCGAATGCGCGATGCCCTCGTTGGTGTGGCGGATTGGAAGGGTAAGATCGGCAGGATGTTGGGCACCGGAGAACTGGTTTCGCTGCGGCGCGGGCTCTACGCGAGCCGCCGGGATCTCGATCCCCGCTGTCTGGCGGGACCGATCTACGGGCCGTCCTATGTGAGCTTTGAAACCGCTCTGGCATGGCACGGGATGATTCCCGAAGGGGTCGCCGAAATCCTTTCCGCCACGCCGAAGCGACCGGCTGAGTTCGAGAACGACTTCGGCCGCTTCCGTTACCTGACGATTCCAAAGGCGGCCTATCCGGCGGGAATCATGCGCATCACGGAATCGGACCTGCCGTTTCTCATCGCCAGTCCGACCAAGGCATTGGTTGACCGGATCGCCCGGGAACCCGGCTTCCGTTCGATGGCGGATGTCGCCCGTTGGCTGGAAGGCATGCGCATCGAAACCGGCGGCGGCCTCGACGGGGGCGAGTTGTCGGAGTGCGCGGAATGCTACGGCAGACCGTCCGTGCGCTGGCTGCTGCGGTTTGCCGAGAAGAACCAACTGATCCGATCATGAACCCTGCCCTCAAAGACATGCTGGAGGCCTATCGGCCGGAGACACCCGTGGACTATCAGAACGCCGCCCGCGAAATCGTCCAGGAAATCGCCCTGCTCGGTTTGTGGCGTGGCGGTTTCTTCGAACATGCGGCCTTCTACGGTGGCACGGCCCTGCGCATCTTCCACGGACTGCGGCGGTTTTCGGAGGATCTGGATTTCACTTTGCTGGATGGCGGAAATGACGCCCGGTTGGAGCGCTACCTGCCGAGCGTGGCAACCGAACTGGAATCGTGGGGCTTCTCGTTCGAGGCGGAGTCGAAGTTGGGAGGCGAGGCGACCGGTATCGAGTCGGCGTTCCTCAAGGGCAGCACGCAACTCAATCTGCTTCACATCGGCGCACCGGCCAATCTGGCCCGCCGTTTGCCGCAGAGTCAAAGGCTCCAGATCAAGCTGGAGATGGATCTCGAACCGCCACCAAACGCGACGACCGAGGTGCGCACGCAACTCCTGCCGAGTCCCTATCAGGTGAAGCTCTATGATCTGCCCAGCCTGTTCGCGGGCAAGTTGCACGCGGTGCTCTGCCGGGGCTGGAAAAGCCGGGTCAAGGGGCGGGATTTTTATGACTTCGTCTGGTATGTCGGCCGCAACATCCAACCAAACCTCGCGCACTTGGAGGCGAGGATGCGTCAGTCGGGCCATTGGGACGGCGGGGAAATCACGCGGCAGGTTCTGGTGGATCTGCTCCGCGAGCGTTTTGCTGTCGTCGACTTCAAGCAGGCAGCGGATGAAGTCCGGGTGTTCGTGCCCGATCCTCGTGAACTGCAACTGTGGTCGCGCGAGTTCTTCGACGGACTGGCGGTGCGGATGAGTTTAGGGTGAAAACCTTCGGTGCCACTTCGAGCCGAGCTGCACTGCGTTCTCGCGCAGGCGGCTGAGGCCATCGGTGAGCTTGGCCATGGCTCCGGTCTGGTTGCGGTATTCCTCGGCCGTGCGGCTGAGGAGATCCCGGCGGAAGCGTTCCAATGTCTGCTCCAACTGCTGGTCACCGGCGAAGTTCAGCGAACGGAAGTTGTCGATGAACCTGGTGAGGCGGTTGAGCGTGCGCTGGTGGACGCCGTTGTCGCTGCCGTCGATGGTGGCCAAAACCTCGCCGGCGAGCTGGGCGGTTTCCTCACGCAGGGAGGCGACGCTCTCACGGATGATCGCGTCGAGATCGGCCTGCATGCGGCGGGTGGCATCGTCGGCGATGCGGCGACGGTCTTCGGCGGCTTCGAGCTGGGCGACGCCTTCCGCGACCTCCAGCCGGTTGCTGTCGGGCGCGGCGATCTGGAACAGCCGGGTCTCGAAGGCGAAGCGCTTGGCGATGTCCCCGGCGGGCGGGAACGATTGTTCGATGCCACCGAGAAACGGGAAGCTGGAGCTTTCGACGGTGGCCTGCACCCGGGATTCGATCAGGGCAAATGCCTGGAGCGCGGCACGCGGGATGAGCCGTTTATGACCGAGCTGGATGAGCCGGTCGGAAAGATGTGCGGGATCAAGCTCGAGGTCTTCGGGACTGAGTTTCTTGCACCCGCGCCAGTAACGAACGGAGGTGGCGACCAGCCCCCCCCCGGCGGCACATGGCATCGAGGAGGTGGGAGTTGTTGGTTTGGTTCATGTTGATGTTCGGTTGGTTGTTGGTGCTTGCGTTTTGTTTTTTGGGGAAAGGAAAAGGGCGGCTCCGGTGAAGGAGCCGCCCTTGGCGTGGGTGGTGGGCTGATGTTTCGTTGCCGCGGGTGTCGATCACTTCAGCGGCTTACCATCGATCAGGTTCGTAACGAACCGATCCAAATCCTTGCGGGATTCCGGGAGCTTGATGCCCATGGCTCGCAAACCGGTGACGGCCATTGGACCAAGCGCTTTGCGGAGCATGCGGACCTCAGTGCCGAACGGGTCGAATGGCTTGTGATCCGCATTGGTTGGGGTGCGGTCGATGCGCTCCACGATCTCGCGGATGAAGCAAGTAATGTGGGCCAGCTTGTCGAAGTTGATCCAGTCCATCGTGTCCTGCAGGGTGTGATAATGGGTGCCTTGGCCGCAACTCAGGAACAGGAACGGATGTTGTAATTCAACAACTTAATATCAATCAGGAAATTGAATATACCAACACGTGCGACGGACCAAAAGACTACCGAAATCCCTTGTCATCCTAAAGGTCTGTCCTTTCATTCCGGTCCTTTCATTCCGGTCCTTTCATTCCGAGAATCTCAACAACGCGAAGCCCCTTCGCTTCAAAGGATTCCCTGTTCGGTCCGGAGGCAGCTACCTGCTCCATGGGTCCCTCGACAAGACATTTGAGGAAATCCAACGCCGCCTGGATTCCATCATCGCCTGGCCGGAGATCGCCCCCGAAACACAGGGGGGAGCCTATTCCATCGATCGTTTTCTGAAGTCGGTCCGCGTAACGCTGGGCAGGACGATGGCGCAAGTTCAGTCACGGGCAACCCGCGATCCGTGTCACCTCAAGGAAGCCGCATTTGAGAGCCTCTGAAAATATTCCGGTTCGCGCGGCTTTCAGTGGCGACTACAAATACGACTGCCGCCAGTTGCACCATCAGAAGTGCCATCTTCGCCCCATGATCCAGCGTGAAAAGCTTTCCGAAGCACCCGCAATCGGCTTCAAGCCCGCGAAACCAGGCCTGCCCGGAGACGAAAATAAAGAGGAAAGTCAGGGCTGCCGCTCCCCGCGATGCCCCACGTGCCAGCCACCCGGTGATCAGACACAGTCCGACAAAAACCTCAAACCAAGGCACAAAATAGGCCACCGGTAGATTCCACGGATCCATCAAAATCTCGAATTTGGCCACCTGTCGGGAGAACGCGGGGATCCCGCCGCCCTGAACCACTTTCAGTGCTCCGAATACCAGAAACCAAAACCCCAGACCTACGCGGACGGTGAGTATCGTGTAATCCCATGGACTCTTGGGCGTCATCGTTGCCGCGAAACTAGCCCTTGGACTGGCAGCTTCCAAGCGCGGAATCCTGTGGATATTTTCCGCCGGGAACGTAAGGTCCGGAAATGCCTCGATTCCTCACCATCCTGATCTCCGCCCTAGGATTGTCGACCCTCAGCGCCTCGGCCGGCTCCAAGCTCAGTCGGCCGACCCCGATCCACTACGACCTTCAGGAAGGCGACATCGTTTTCCAAGGCAATGCCGGCCCCCAGAGCGACGCCGTCCGCGCCGCGACCGGTTCCCCCTTCACCCACTGCGGTCTCGTTTTCAAACAGGGCGACAAGTTCATGGTCATGGAAGCCATCCAGCCTGTCCAGGTCACCCCACTCGAACGCTTCATCGAACGCAGCCAGCCCGGTTCCTTTCACGCCAAGCGACTCAAACAGCCAATCAATCATGCCTCCCTCGCGAAAGGCCGCGACTGGGCCGCCAAGCAGGCCGGACTCCCCTATGACCTGCACTTCCGCTGGGATGACCAGACGCTCTACTGCTCGGAGTTCGTCTGGAAAGCCTACGAAAAAGCCGGGGTGAGACTTTGCGAAAAGCGACCCTTCCGCACCTACGACCTCGAAGCTCCCGCCGTGAAACAGATCATCGACCAGCGCTACGGCGGAATCGATAAGCTCCCGCTCGACGAGCCCGCCGTTTCCCCCGGTGATCTCGCCGCTTCCCCGCTGCTCGTTGAGGTCCCCCGTCTCTCGAAAAAGAACTGAGCCTTCCGGGTGTTTTGACGTTTCAAATTCTGGGTTTAAGGGTTCCCTGTCCGCGTGACGGTCACCGAACTCCTCCAACAACTCGTCCGCATCCCCTCGGTCAACCCCGACAACTCGCCGGGAACCGGTCTGACGGGTGAACGGGACATCGCCAATTTCCTCGCCACTTGGCTGCGCGAAATCGGTGCGGAGGTCACTCTCGACGACATCAAGCCGGGCCGACCGAACCTCATCGCCCGCTTCGCGCCGCTCGATGGCAGACCACGCATTCTCCTCGGACCGCACCTCGACACCGTCGGAGTCGGCGGCATGACGATCGACCCGTTTACCGCCGAAATCCGCGATGGAAAAATCTGGGGACGCGGCACCTCCGACACCAAGGGCCCGATGGCGGCGATGCTCTGGGGACTCAAGGAGAACGCATCAGCCCTGAAGGACTCGCCGGTCGCCATCGATTTCGTCGGCTTCATGGGTGAAGAGTCGGCGCAGTGGGGTTCGATCCAGTTCGGACAGACCTACGGTCAGGATTACCAATTCGCCATCGTCGGAGAGCCGACTTCGCTGGATGTCGTCAACACCACCAAAGGATCACTGTGGGCGACCCTCCGAACCAAAGGCAAAGCCGCCCATTCATCCCAGCCCGAACGCGGTGAAAACGCCGTCATGAAACTCGCGCGCGCGCTTGATCGACTGGAGCAGGATCTCATTCCCAAGCTCGCCAGCTTCACCCACCCCGTGCTCGGCCACTCAACCATGAACATCGGTGTTTTCCATGGTGGCTCGCGACCTAACATCGTCCCCGACCACGCCGAAGCCGAAGTCGACATCCGCATTACCCCGTCTCTAACAGCCGCTGGCGGAGCCCTCAAACTTCTGCAGAACGCCCTCGCCGGGGAGGAAGTCGAAATCATCGCGCCCGGAGAAAAGCCCCCCCTAGAAACCTCTGCCGATAACCCATGGATTCAGCGCATTCAAAACGTGCGCCCCGAGTCCAAGACCACCGGTGCCCCATGGTTCTCGGATGCCTCCCATTTATCGGAAGCCGGCATTCCCTCCATCTGCATGGGCCCCGGCTCGATCGATCAGGCCCATACCAAAGACGAGTTCATCAAAATCGCGGACCTCGAAGAAGGTGCAGCATTTTTCGCCTCTCTCATTTCTTCATTGCTCATCGATCACGGCTCACTCGGCACTACTTCATGACCACCGTCCTCGACATCCTCGATAAAGGAACCGCCTACCTTGAGAAACGCGGCATCGATGAGGCGCGACGCAACATGCAGATGCTCGTCGCCCACCAGCTCGGCTGCACCCGCGTCGAGCTCTACGTCCGCTTCGATCAACCCATCGACGACAAGGACCTGGAGCCGCTGCGCATCGCCCTCAAGAAGCGCGGCGAGGGCATCCCGATTCAGCACCTGTTAGGCAGCGTCTATTTCCGCAATCACGAGTTCAAAACCGACGCCCGCGGCCTTATTCCTCGCCCCGAGACCGAAGAGCTTGCCGAGTGGCTGGCGAAAAACGTGACCCTCCCGGACGGTGCGCGGATCCTCGACATGGGTTGTGGCTCCGGCGTCCTCGGGCTCTCGCTCACCGCCGATTTTCCACATGCGGAGGTCAGCCTCGCTGACATCTCGCCCGACGCCCTCGACCTCGCCCGGGAAAACGCGGAATTCACCGGCCTCAAGGCGTCCTTCATCCAAAGTGATCTCTTTTCCGCATTTCCTGAGACTCAACCTTTCGACCTCATCGCCGCCAATCTCCCCTACGTCCCCGATGCCGAGGAACTCGCCCCAGAAGTCCGCCACGACCCCGCCTTGGCGCTTTTTGGCGGAGCCGACGGTATGGGGCTGATCCGACGATTCGTCCCCGAAGCCGCCAAACGCCTCACCCCCGGGGGCTGGCTTGCCTTGGAAATCGGCCACAACCAATCGGCCGAGACGGAAAAACTCCTCCACGCCGCTTCCCTAACCGACGTCTTGACACTCAAGGACCTCTCAGGCATCCCCCGCTTCCCAATCGCGAGAAAAGCCTGATTCTTAAATTTCTCTAAACAAGCCTTGGCGTCCTTGGCGTCTTGGCGGTTCAATCCTCCCTCACTTCAATGGATAAACTCCTCGTTCACGGCGGCACTCCGATTCACGGCACGATCACTATTTCCGGCTCCAAAAACGCCTCTTTGCCGATTCTTGCCGCGACTCTATTGACAGAAGACGACTGCGTGATCCGCCGTGTCCCCGACGTTTCGGACACCAACTACATGGTCCAGATCCTCACCGGTCTCGGCTCAGATGTGGAACGTTTCTCCGGCACCGTCCGCGTGAACGCCGCCGAAATTTCTGACACCGCGCCTTACGACATCGTCCGCCGGATGCGCGCCTCGGTCTGCATGATGGGCCCCCTGCTTGCCCGCAAAAACCGCTGCGTCGTGGCCCTTCCCGGCGGCTGCGTCATCGGCGACCGCCCGATCGACCTCCACATTCGGGGGCTCGAAGCCCTCGGTGCGACCGCTGAAGTCGAAGGAGGAAACGTCATCCTTTCGGCCCCAAACGGCCTCAAAGGCGCGACCATCGACCTCTGCGGCGAAAACGGCCCGACCGTCCTTGGCACCGACAACGTGATGATGGCCGCCACACTTGCCGAGGGCACCACCACCATCACCTCCGCCGCCTGCGAACCTGAAGTCATCGACCTCGCCGACTTCCTCAATGCCATGGGGGCAAAAGTCAGCGGCGCCGGTACCCCCGTCATCACCATCGAGGGCGTTCCCAAACTCCACGGCTGCGTTCACAACGTCATTCCTGACCGCATTGAAGCCGGCACCTTCATGGCAGCCGCCGCGCTCGCGGGCGAAGGCGTCACCCTCCGCCGCGTCAACGAAGGCCACCTCGCCGCCATCACCCAGGCACTGCGCAAGGCCGGCCACCAGGTCCACTTCAACGATAGCGGCGACGTCTGCACCATTCATCGAGGCGATACCCCGATGCCTGCCGAAATCGTGACCGCGCCCTACCCTGGCTACCCGACTGACATGCAGGCCCAGATGACGGCCCTCTTTGTCACCACACCGGGGACCAGCGTGGTCGTCGACACCATATTCCCGCAGCGCTTCATGCACTGCGCCGAGCTCAAGCGCATGGGGGCCGACATCACCCTCAGCGAGGGCAAAGCCATCATCAAGGGAGTCAAAGGACTCAGTGCCGCGCCCGTCATGGCCAGCGACCTCCGTGCTTCCGCCGCCCTCGTCCTCGCCGCTCTAACAGCCAAAGGCACGTCAGAGATCAACCGTCTCTACCACATCGACCGCGGCTACGAGCATATCGACGAAAAGCTCCTCGCCCTCGGTGCGAACGTCGAGCGGGTCAGGGAGTAGCGTTGTTCCCTACACCCTCCTGAGCACTCCATTGGAGTCCCCGAAGTCTTTCTTCTGCACGCCGAACTCGTTGAGCATCCGGACATAGAGGTTGGACATTGGCGTGTCTTCTCCCAAGTCGTTGTGACGTCCTGGGCTGAACGCTCCGCCACCATGACCTGCGAGAACGATCGGAATGTTGTCGTTGTTGTGACGATTCCCGTCAGCCAAGCAGCTTCCATAGACCACCATGGAGTTGTGAAGCAGGCTCTTGCCATCGACATCTTCCTCGGCATTCATCTTCTCCATGAAGTAGGCCAACTGCTCCATGTAGAAGCGGTCGATTTTCGCGATCTTCTCGAGATTCGCCTTCTTGCCCTGGTGATGGGAAAGACTGTGGTGCCCCTCGGAAACTCCCAACTCGCGGAAGCTTCGATTGCTTCCCTCATGCTCGAGAATAAAGGTCGAGATCCGGGTCGAATCCGTTTTAAAAGCGAGGATCATCATGTCCATCAAGAGACGCACCTGTCCGTTGAATGTCGTTCCTGAACCATCAGGAGCTTTCACGCCCGGATCAACTGGCAATCCAAGCGCCTCCACCTTTTCAATCTGAAGTTCAATCTCACGCACCCCGGTCAAATACTCCTCGATCTTCTGCCGATCATTCCGACCGAGGTGTTTGTGCAGGGCCTTGGCATCCTCCTGAATGAAATCGAGTAGAGACTTCTTCGAAGCATACCTCTGCCCCAGACTGTCGCTACGTTCCTTCTGACCGCCTGCACCAAAGAGCCTTTCGAAAACCGCACGAGGATTTGACTCGGGAGTCATTGGTTGGGTTTCGGACTTCCAAGAGATATTGAACTGGTAAGCACATGAGTATCCTGAGTCGCACTGACCTGACTTGCGCACTCCAGCGGTCGTCAGTTCCAACGACGAAAAGCGGGTCAAATCCCTCGCTGCAGCAGCAGCCACTTGATCGACCGAAACGCCGAGATGAATGTCGGACCCTGCGGTCTTCTTCGCACGCTGACCGGTGAGGAAAGTAGCACTGCCACGGGCGTGGTCACCGGCTCCATCTCTTCCGTTTGTGGCATTCTTGTGCTCAAGCCCACTGAAGACCTGAAAGTGCTCCCGCAAGTGCTCAACGGGAGCAAAAGTCTCGCCGAGCTTGTAATCCGAAGTTGTTCCGGATGGCCGCCACTTCTCCAAATTCACGCCATTCGGGATGTAGAGATAGGCCATCCGAAGGGGCGCTCCACTTGCCGTCGTGCCAATCGTCTGAGCCCCCGTTCCCGCGGCGAGGAGCGGCCGAAAAGACTCCAATGCCGGCAGTGCCATCGAGACGCCGAGGCCCCGCAGAAATCCACGGCGGCTGAGATTGCTGAAGTCCTGTCTCATAAGTCGATATCTACCTTGTTTCCGAAATATTTCATTCAACCATTTTGAGGAACCGCCATTACTCACTACCTCGCCGCTTTTGAAAAGCAGCGCTTTCAATGATTCCATAGACCAGCTCCATGAGTTTCCCTTCGTTCTTCTTCAGGCGCTCCACCAGAGCGTCGATCGTCGGAGAGTCGTAATATTCAAATCCTCGACCGATCGCAAAGGTCAGCAGCTTCTCGGAAAGACAGCGGTAAAAATCATCTCGCCGACCGGTCCCCAAGATCTCTTTCAGCTCCGCGACATTGGAAAATCTTTCACCGGTAAGCAGCACACCGCTCGCATCGACCAGCTTGCCATGCTCCTGGACTCGGTAGCGACCCAGCGCGTCGAAATTCTCCAGACCGAGGCCGATCGGATCCATCCGTGCGTGGCACCCACGGCAGTCAGGATTGTCGCGATGAATCTGCATCATCTCACGCATCGTTGGATTTCCGCCCTCCTTCCTCGCCACCTCCTCAAGTTTGGGAACGTTCGGCGGCGGCGGTGGTGCCGGCGTTCCGAGGAGGTTATCGAGAACGAATAAACCCCGCTTCACGGGTGAGGTCCTCGTCGGATTCGAGGAGACGATCAAATACGAACCCTGAGTCAAAACACCACCCCGCTCCGGATGCTCGGTCAGATCGACCGGTATGAAGTCCTCGCCGTTAACTCCATCCACTCCGTAAAATTCGGCGAGTCGCTTGTTGAGAAACGAATAGCGGGCCGAAATCATTTCTTCAACAGGCCGGCCATTCCTCAGGATGAAGTCAAAAAGCATCTCTGTCTCGACACGCATATCATCCAGGAGCCGCACATCAAAGGCCTCAGCCGCATCGCTCCGATGGTCGAGGCCGAGGATTCGATGCGGCTCGATCGGAACCGTCGTCACATCCCGCGTCTGAAGCCATTGCCCCACGAAATCCTTCACCAAGCGACTTGAGCGTGGATCCTTGATCATCCGATCGACTTGGACCTTGAGGTTTACCCTTAGCTCGCTGTTGAACGCCAAACTGAGTAATTCGTCGTCGGGCACCGAGCCCCACAGAAAAAACGATAACCTAGCCGCGAGGGCATACTCATCTAACAGCACCACCTTATCCGGATTATTCGGCTCCGGCTGGATCTCGACTCGAAACAGAAAGCGAGGAGAACAGAGGCAGGTCGTGATCGCCTCCCGTATGCCATCTTCAAAGGACTTCCCCGGCTGGGCATCGACCTCTTTCACGATCGCGACCAAGCGATCGATGCTTGGGTTTTCGATCGGACGGCGAAAAGCCCGACTCACAAAACTCCGCATGATCTTCCGAGCATAGCGCTCTCTCCCGGCCGAATCCTCGGGAGCTTCACCATCGACAAAGATCATGCGATGTCCCTTCGTATACTCCCGTTGCTTTCCTCCAAGCGGACCACGAATCAAGACACGTTGGATGACGAGTGCTTGTTCCTCCTGCCCTTCCGCCGCCGGTTTTTTGGGTGTCACCTCCACCTGAAAATCGGGCTTCCCTTTCTTCAGGTCGACTTTGCTTTGAAGCTTGATCACATCCCGCTGATCCCAGCCCATGATTTCCTCACCGAGCTTCTTTCCGCCGCACATCACTTTCAGCACCGCCTCCTGATCCGTTGCCTCAGCCGCACCTCGGATCTGGTATTCGACGGTAACTTCATATGTCCCATCCCATTTAATCTCCGGCTTAGCCTGGACCATCGACTTGTCCTTGAAAAGAATCCACCGCCCAGTTTCGACCGGATTTTTCGGTTCGCTGAAGTCCTTTCCTTCAACGATCTGCACAGGAACCTGTCCATCTTCACCTTTTGGCAAGGCCTTCAACACCACATCCTCGGCTGCGGCGATGTATTTCTCCATCAGCAGCGGTGATATCGAAAGCACGTCCCCGTTATTGTCGAAGCCGTAGCCTGAGTCGTCTGGAGGGAAGAACTCATTGCTATCAAAATCCACACCAAGAAGGTCATAGACGGAGTAGCGATATTCTGTTCGGTTGAGACGACGAATTGTCACCCGCCCCGGATCAGGATTCGCAGGATCGACCTTGAAAACCGACTTCTCAATCCAAGTCATCAACTTCTGTTTCTCCGCAGTCTCAAGCTGGTCTTCATCGGACGGCGGCATGATCTGACTCCGGATATTCCGCCAGACGGGAAGCCAGTGATCGAGGTCGTTCAGATGAGTCGAGAGGTCCCCATATTCATCCATTGAAAAGTCCCCTTTCGACAGCCCATCGCCGTGACAACTGTAGCAGTAGATGTCCAAGAGAGGCTCAATCTCATCCTTATACTCAACAGTCGGGTCCGCGAATGCCCCCGCCGTTGATAAAAGAATACAAAGAAGTCCTCGAATCATTCGACCCCTACGTGACGGCGGGGATATCCTTTCGTCAAACATCAGGGTTTCCCCTAGGACCTTTGGCGGATGCCATTGAATAACCTGAATGGCCATCCCGTCACACCCAGCAGTCAACCGCCAGAAATGAGAGCGCCAACCTTGATTTCAGCCACCCTCCTCCTGACCCTTGCCAGTGCGTGGGCTAACCCGCGGGAAACTGCGCGCCGCCTCCAGGAACAGGAACGCCAAATCGCCCGTCTCGAGACTGAGAACTCCCAGCTTCGATGGCTCATTCATCGCCGAGGCATCGTCATTGATGCCCCATCGCTCATTCGGCCTGAAACAAGCAAGGCGACTCCTGATATCAAGATCTCCGGTCCATTCCACATCGTTCGCAAAGGAGAATCCCTCAGCCAGATCGCCCGAAAGGCCGGGACGACTTCGGAGGAGCTCAGCGCTCTGAACAAAATCACCAATCCCGAATTCATTCGAGTAGGTCAAAGCCTCCGATTGCCTGAGAGCAGCGTGGCCACTGTCCCCGCCAGCGAAAAATCAGCCCAAACGATGACAACCCACACGGTCGCCCCCGGCGAAACGCTCTACCGCATCTCAATCAATCACGGCATGAAGCTCGATGAGCTGCTCATGGAAAACCCCGGAGTCGACCCACTTTCACTCCGGATCGGACAGAAACTCCGAGTCCCCACGCGCACCGAGCAAGCGACGGAATCCTCCAACCAACAGAGCGCCCCAATTTCCTGAAACCTTCGCCGGTCGACCACGATAAAGGCCGCTACCTGCAGCAGGTAGCGGCCTTTTCCTTTCGAGAAATAGAATTACTGGCGGGAAATAGAATTACTTGCCAGCGCGACGCTCCTCTTCGCGCTTCTTAGCGGCTGCGATGACTTCATCCGCCACATTCTTCGGACAGGCCGCGTAGTGGCTGAATTCCATCGAGAACTGGCCACGACCGGAAGTCATGGTGCGTAGGTCACCGATGTAACCGAACATCGCGGAAAGCGGAGCCTCAGCTTTCACGCGAACACCACCTGGTGTTGCCTCCTGGCCTTGGATCATGCCCCGGCGACGGTTGAGGTCACCAATCACGTCGCCAATCTTCTCCTCGGGAGAGAACACATCGAGCTTCATGATAGGCTCAAGCAACTGGGGACCAGCCTTGGGCATCGACTGGCGATACGCCGCCTTGGCCGCGATTTCGAAAGCGATCGCCGAGGAGTCCACGGCGTGGAAACCACCGTCGGTCAGCGTTACCTTGAAGTCCAAGCAGGGGTAACCCGCAAGAGGTCCCTTATCGATGGAGGTCTTGAAGCCCTTGTCGACTGCTGGGATGTATTCCTTCGGCACGTTGCCTCCGACCACATTTGACTCAAAGATGAAGCCGGAACCCACCTCGCCCGGTTCGATGATGTAGTCGATCTTCGCATACTGACCGGAACCACCCGACTGCTTCTTGTGAGTGTAGCTGTCAGTGACGGGCTTGGTGATCGTTTCACGATAAGCCACCTGAGGAGCACCGACTTCCACCTCGACCTTGTGGGTCCGCTTGAGGATGTCGATCTTGATGTCCAGGTGAAGCTCACCCATGCCCTTGAGAATCATCTCATTGGTTTCCTCGTCGGTTTCAACCCGGAATGAAGGATCCTCCTGCACCATCTTGCCGATGGCGTTGGAAAGCTTTTCGGCGTTTGCCTTGTCCTTGGCCGCCACAGCGATCGAGATCACAGGGTCAGGGAAAACCATCGGCTCAAGTGTCGCAGGATGCTTCTCGTCGCAGAGCGTGTGACCGGTCTGGACATTCTTCATCCCCACGATGGCAACAATGTCGCCCGCCTGGGCCATATCCACTTCATTGCGGTCATCCGCGTGCATCTCGACCATGCGGCTGATGCGCTCGGTCTTGCCCGTGAAAGAGTTAAGGACCGTATCGCCCTTCTTGATCGTTCCCGAGTAAATGCGGGTGAAGGTCAGAGCTCCAAACTTGTCGTCCATGATCTTGAAGGCAAGACCACGGAATGGAGCACTGGCATCCGGCTTGGCGAAGTGGCCGGTTTCGTTCCCTTCTTCGTCCACTTCGGGAAGCGGCTTCACTTCGAGCGGACTCGGAAGGAAATCGACAACCGCATCAAGGATCAGCTGAAGACCCTTGTTCTTGAAGCTCGATCCGCAGTAGGTCGGGAAAAAGGCGAGATCGATGGTGCCCTTGCGGATGCACTTCTTGAGAGTCGCCAAATCAGGCTCATTGCCTTCGAGGTAGGCTTCCATCACCTCGTCATCCTGCTCCACGGCCGTCTCGACCATGGCCGCACGGAATTCCGTCGCCTTGTCGACCATGTCGGCAGGAATGTCGGTGATTTCGAAATTCTCAGGCTGTCCGGTTTCGTCCCAGATGTAGGCCCTCATCGAGAGCAGGTCCACGACTCCCTTGAAGTCACTTTCCGTGCCGATCGGCAGCACCATCACGAGCGGATGAGCACCAAGCACCTTCTTGACCTGATCGACCACACGGTAGAAATCAGCGCCGATGCGGTCGAGCTTGTTGACGTAAATGATCCGGGAAACCTTGGAGTCATTCGCGTAGCGCCAGTTCGTTTCGGACTGGGGCTCAACACCTCCAGAACCACAGAACACACCCACGCCACCGTCGAGAACCTTCAGCGAGCGATACACTTCAATCGTGAAGTCCACGTGACCCGGAGTATCAATCACGTTGAACTGGCAACCTTTCCAGAAACAGGTCGTCGCTGCGGACTGAATGGTAATACCACGCTCGGCCTCCTGATCCATGAAGTCCATGGTGGATGCGCCGTCGTGCACCTCACCGATTTTGTGAATCTTTCCGGTCAGCTTGAGAATCCGCTCGGTGGTCGTCGTTTTTCCGGCGTCCACGTGGGCGAAAATGCCGATATTCCGATAATTGGTAAGGTCCTTCATGTCTTGAGTCTTGCGTAAGTGATTCGCGATCGGGTCGCGAAGCGGCGAATTGCTAGCGGACCAAGCGGATTTGGCAACCCCGGACTGACTTAAATCGGGCCTTTTCTGCCCGGAATCGAGCGCGCGCGCCCTCAAGCCTTAAAAATCTCCGATGATCGGCTCTCATGAACATCGACAAGGCCCGCCCGATGCCCTTGCCTTCCTGAGTGTCAGCCCCCCTTCTGGAGATCGAGGCCATCGAGAAGCGCTTCGACGATTTTGTCGCGGTCGATAGCGTCTCACTGAACGTCGCCGCCGGCGAAACGGTCGGCCTGCTCGGCGTCAATGGAGCCGGCAAGACCACCCTCATGAATATGATCCTCGGCCTGATCACGCCGACCAGTGGATCGATCCGCGCTTTCGGCTTGGATCTCGCCACCCACCGCATCCCAATCCTCGAAAAGACCAACTTCTGCACGACCTACGCCACCCTTCCCGGCAACATCAAGGTCCGCCATAACCTTGAAATTTTCGCCCGCCTCTACTCAGTGCCGAATCCCAAGGAAAAGGTCGTCGAGCTTCTCGAACTCCTCGAAATCACTCGTCTTTCCGAAAAAATCACCGGCCAGCTCTCCGCCGGAGAATCAACCCGCGTCAACCTCGCCAAGGCCCTGCTGAACGACCCGCAGCTTCTTCTCCTCGACGAACCGACCGCCTCCCTCGACCCCGACATCGCCGATAAGGTCCGCAAGCTGGTCCGCCGTATCCAAAAAGAACGCCATCCCGCCATTCTTTACACTTCCCACAACATGCGAGATATCCACGAAGTCTGTGACCGCGTGCTTTTCCTCCACGAAGGCAAGATTCTCGCCTCCGGCACCGCCGACGAGATCACCGCGCAGTTCGAAGGCAAAGACCTCGACGAAGTCTTTATCAAAATCGCCCGCAGCGAACTCAACGCCACCAAATCCTCGACAGTAGTCCGGTCGTAGCCGGCATCGCGACGGTGATCAGCCCACCCCGCCGTTTCCATGCCTTAACCATCTGCCGCTCCCTCGCCGCGCCATCTTACAAATTGAGGAAGCTTTGTGCTTGCTGAAGCGCTTCGAAAGCCTTCACGGGATATCTACATCAAATTGGATCCACCCCATTTGATCTGAGTAGATATCTCCACGGAGTTTGAGCCTTATGAAATAAGACTAATCCGAATGATAAAAAAAGCGGGATGTTTTTTCTGTAAATCTAAAGTGAAATCAACATATTGGGAAAATGATGATTGGAGAAGGTCTGCTCAGGCCTGCCCCCATTTCACGACACACGCCATTCAGACCTTCTCGATGAGAACACTCTATTTCGGATTCCTCGTCCTTCTTTTTCTCGTTCCAGCTGCCCTCGCCGAGCGAACCATCTTGATCGATACTCGTGGCAATCTCACAGAGTCTCCCACGGTCAGGGTCAATGGGCAGCCCTTTGCCTTTCCTTCGAGCGATGCGGTTCCCGTTGACACCCTTCATTCCATCCGCCGCCTTGGCGATGGCACGGTGGAACTGAGCATCAAGGGCGACCTCGTTCTCAACTCTGACGACACCTTGCGGGGCATCGGCAACTACCCGGTGGTCATCCGCGTCGGCAATGACGCTTACATTCCGACGGGAGCGAAAATCGATTTTTCCGCCATTTCCATGATCCCCGGTGCGGGTGGAGGGAAAGGCACGGCGGGAGGAGAAGGAGGTAGCGGCGGCGAGAAGGGCAGCGGCGGTCGGGGCGGCAGTGCGGGTTCCTTTGGCAGCGGCGGGGCCAGCTTTATTCCCAGCTTGAGCCCGGTGGCCATCACCACTCCAGGGATTCCTGCTGGCGATGGCAGTGAGGGACGGCCAGGTCAGCAGGGAGGCAATGGCTCTGCGGGTGCGCCGGGACAGAAGGGCCATCCCGGTTTCGCGGCTCCTCTGTCGGCAGCCGGAGCTGCGGGTGCCAAAGGCGCGCGGTTCTTGTCTTCCACAAATGGCGGCGACGGCGGACCCGATGGCCAGGCCGCCGCGTATCCTCCCCGAATTTGGTTTCAGAGCGACTATCTGAGGGACTTTCTCTACCAGCGAGGCACGGGCGAATCCAGTTTCCGCCGAGCTTTCTACGACGGTGCAGACGGTGAAGATGGTTTCCCCGGGCTCGACTGGACGGCCCCGGCACCGGGCTCGATTCATGAAGGGAAGGACGCGGCACCCGGCACCAACCCTTCGCCGGTGTGGACCCTTGCTGGCGGCAGTTCCGGCGGCTCCGGTGGCGGCGGAGCAGGGGGCGCCGGCGGCATGGGTGGTGGCGGTGGCGGCGGCGGTGCCGGCGGACACGGGGAGTGGATCGAACCGATCAATACCAGTTTCGTCACGAGTGATCTTCTCACCAATATCGGCGAAGTGGCTGCCGTGGGCGGCGATAAAGCCTTCAAGTTGGTCATCGGGAAAGTCGTCAATTCCTACCTCAAGAATGGTGAATTCGACCTCAATCTAACACCCATCTTTGACTACGGCGCGACCGGTGCCAAGGGAGGGAAAGGTGGCCAAGGCGGATTTGGCAGTGATGGGGGTGCCGGCGGCGATGGCGGAAACGGCGGCGCCGGTGGCGGAGCATTGCTTATCTCTGCCCAAGGCCGGATCATGCTCGAAGGCACCATCCTTGCCAACGGTGCGGACGGAGAGGGCGGTGAATCCGGTGCTCTCGCGCCTTCCGTCTTCTCGGGGCCCCTTTTGGGGCAGCAGGGAGGAAGCCGCCTGAGGGGTTTCGGGATGTCGACCTTCCTCAGCCCGGCATCCGCCTTTGAGGATATCTTGAGCCCGCCTCGGGCCGGTTTGGGAGGAAAGGGAGGAGACGGCGGCCACGGCGGACGGGGGCTCGATGGCTTTCCCGGCGGCGATGGAGCCGGCGGTTCGGCGGGGTCCATCATCCTTTCCGCCTCCAGTATCCTGAACCCGTCCGGCACCGGTGCCTTTGAAGTGGAAGGCGGCGAGGGCCCTGAGCCTCAGTTGAAGGGTGACGACGGCCGCGTCTTCCTCGGCTCGAACACCATCGCTCCCGGCAGCGATACCGGCACCATCCTCGCCAGCGGAAATTTTTCCCTGACTGGCAGCATTGCCCCGGCACCTACCGCAGCCGGTCCTCTGGCCCCCAATCCCTTCATCGCTGGCAATCCCCTGACGCCCACGATCTCCGAACTCCGTGACGGTGCGGAAGGCTTCGGTTTCATCACGGAACTCTCCGATGCCCTTCAGGTCGGCGGAGTGGATCTCCGCTCCAACGTTCCTTCCGGCGGTGACGAGCCTGTCATTTGTGCGATGCGCTTCGACGTCGGCCCACCACCTTACGACGAGGACTATGAGGGCCACGATCTCATCCTCGTCTTCAACTTTCTCAATCAGCCTCTCACCGACGTCCGCTTCGGTGCAAATCCACAGCCTCTCGTCGGTGGCGCTCCTGATCCGGCCAATCCCGTTTCCTTCAACAGCATTCCTCTCACCGAGGGTGGCCACACGAAGGACCCTTCCTTCGGTGGCAGCGGAGATGTCGCCTCTGCTGCGATGGCACCGTTTGAGGTCTTCGCCCTACTCATTCCCGAAGACACCGCCACCACAGGCCACAACTTCGCCATCACCGCCACCCTCAGCGACCCCGCCGGTGATGTGACCTTCCGCTTTGAGGAAGAGCATTTCGAAAATGGGGAAATCATCTGTGCCACCGGAAATGCTGACGTGCCCGTTTATACCGCCGAGTGGGCACCCGCTGTGGGCACGGATGGCAATTGGAACGATGCCGACAACTGGTCAGTGATTTCGCCACCCGATGCCCCTGTCCGCAATGACATCATCCCGAACAACGTCATCGAGGTCGCCGCCTACAATGTTGGCATCAACCTCGCCGACGCCGACGTCACCCAAGACACCAGCATTACCATCGACCGCCTCCGTATCGGCCCCACCAACACCCTCACCATCCAGAACGACTACCAACTTCTCCTCAAAAAGTTCGATGTCCGGGCCAATGGTGGCCTCGTGGAGAATCAAGGGGTCATCCTGCTCGACAGTAGTGACCTCACCGCTCCGCCGACATCGCTCAAGTTCCAAGGCCAGTCCCTCGTCCTCTCCGGGCCGGGACTCCTGACCACCTCCCTCAATCCGAACAACCTCATCGGATCAGACCTGGTGGTGGACTCCTTCATCCAGGAAACCGACCACACCATCCTCGCCTCTGGCATGCTCGGAAATGGCAACCTCAACTTCACCAACTGCGGCCTCGTCCAGTCGCACTCAGGCGTCGCCCTCCTCGACCGACAAACCCTCGTCGTCGATCCCTCCCATGGATCCAGCCACCATTCAGCCACCTTCAAGAACAGCGGCAACCTTCTTGTTGGCAACCAATACAGCGAACTCATTCTCACCGACGGCCACTTTGAGAACCTGCCCGGTGGCACCATCGGTTTCGCCTTCGACTCCGGCAGCCCTCCTCCTGCTGGAAACACCCAGCTTCTCCGGTTCGATGACGTTCGCCTGCGGGGTGGCCTGGAAACGATCGCCGCAGAGCAACCCGGCCAGATCATTTCCCTCACCGGCACCAACCTCATCGAGGACATCGTCATCTCGGCGGAGAACGACTCCGTCATCCACCTCGACAACACAGACCTTACTCTCAGCAACGCCACCTTGCTCTTCGATGACATCTCCATCTTTGACAATTTCACCGCGGCCGGCCCCGCGCTGGCCTTCACGCATCCCGGCATCATCGAAAACTCAACCATCCGTGGAGGCACCCTCTCATTGGTGGACCATGGCGGGCTCTTCACCTGTGAGAATCCCTCAACCCTCGCCATCGATTCACCCATCTCCTTCCGCCCTCTGCTCACCGGTACACGCGTCACTTTGAACAACACCACGATCGACGGAAGCTACTGCTACGACCGTGTTCTCGAACAGCACCGGGCCCTGAGCACCGCTTATTTCGAATCCAATTTTCCCGCCGGCCTGCCCACCAGCAACGCCTACCTGACCCTCGAGGTGTTTGCCCCGGAACTCGATCTCGATGGCACCATTACCAACAACGGCGTCTTCGATTTCAAAAATGCCGGCAACTCTAACAGCGATCACACCGATGTCCTGATCGGCTCCCAGACGATCATCGGCGGCACGGGTTCCTTCACCGGATTGTCCGGGAACAAGAACTACACCTTCCGCGCTCGGGACGCTGGCCCCTCTCTCCTGACGATCGAGGATGGCCAATTTCTATTCCGCCCCACCATCGACAGCGCCAATCTCGAACTGGTCAACCACGGCCATTTCTTCGATGTCACCTGGGACTACGACGCCAACCCCGCCGGGGCACCGTCCGATCCCGGTGCGCTCCTCACCTTTCTCCAGTCGCCCACGCTGGGTATCAACAACAACTACCTGGAGCCCGGCGGCGTCTTCGGTGGAGGTGTCCTCGACAACCGCAACGGGACGCTTGGCATCAGCAGCACTCCGTCCTCACTCCAGAATCTGGTCGTCGACGGAGGAAACGTCGTCCTCGACCCTTTCCTCGACGAGAACTGGACCCGAGTGGAGCGCTCCGATGTCTTGGGAGCCCAAGTCACCACCACCTTCAACACGACCTTCCAAGACGTCACTTTCTCCTCCAGCGGATTCATTCCTGAGCCGGGTGAAGGCTCCGTGCTCATCGACGGCTTCACCATGGGCTCCAACTATACCCGGGAAATCGGTGTGCTCTCCCTCCGGGCAAGCCCCTTGAACAAGGACGGCCAGACCCTCCCCGCGACCCCACTCCAGCTTACCGACTCCCGCCTCTCCACCCACGCCGACTTCGATGCTCCCGCGCTCACCGGCAGTCTCACGGTCGACACCGGAGTCATCGCCCATTTCCCCAACGCCACCATCAACGGCAATACCCAACTTATCGCCAATCAAACTGATCCCGGCAATCCCTTCAACGGCTCCTTGCTTTTGCCGCTTGGCCTGGGTGGCTCCTCGTCCCGGTCGTTTGTTCTCCCCGCCGACTTTGATTTTTATGGCGGCGGAACATGGGGGCAGGATTCCCTCGTCATCCGGAGCGAAGCCACCATTCAATACGGCATCCCGCCCACCACAGGAGATCTCTATGATTTCTTCCCCATTCAGGATCTCGTATTTGATGCACCCGGCAGCTCTTCCTCGGGCACCGGCTTCACCAACAACGGCGTCATCCAACCCGTCGAGACGCCTGACCTCGAGACCACCATTCATTTCGCACCGGGTCACTACGACAACCGGAACGGCACCATCGTCTTCGCCGCGAGCCTGAGCACCTCCCCCACCATCGACGGAGCGCTCATCGAGGGAGGCCTCCTGACCGAGCCCGATTTCCTCAACACCACTTCACTGCTTCTTTCTAACGGCGCCACCCTGAAAGACCTCGATATCAAGGGGCTTGAACTCATTGGCGATTCGTCCTGCGTGCTCGAAAACATCAACGTCCTCGACGCTCCGGATCTCGATTCGTCAACCATCTTCAGCGGCACCCTCACTGTCCGTGGAGACCTCACTTACGACGCACCCGGTGCGTCCTTCGTTTTCACCGATGTCCCGACCTTCGCCTCCCCGTCCGACCGACTCGTGATAAAATTCGGCACATCGATCGAAATCGTGAGCGCCTCCCAAGCCCTCACTGGATTCCTGAACGAAGGCAGCATCAATGCCTTCACCTCATTGACTCTCAGCACTCCGACGACTCCCATTGGCTTCGCTCTCGACCCCTCCACCTTGGTCGCCACGGCGGAGGGAGTCCCCGGCGAACTGGTCACCCTCGAAAGCCTTGGCTTCACCGCGCCCCTCGATCTCATTTCCACCAGCACGATCACCAACCCCGGCCTGCTCAACGTCGATGAAGACCTCTTCATCAGGGAAGCGATCGTTGACAACACCAATGGCACCCTTGCTGCCGCCGGCAACGTGACCATCTCCGACTCCATCGTTCAGAACGAGAACGGCATCATCTCGGACGGCAATGATTTCATCAAGCTCTTGAACGCCATCATCCTTGGTGGGGAGATCGATGCGTTCGGCACCATCAGCATCGAATCCAGTCGCTTCAACCCGGACACGATGTCCAACGATGATTTCGGGGTCGCCGCCCTCACGACGCTCCAAAACGTCGCCTTTCCTTCAGGCGGCCTCATGGAAATCAGCGGTGCTTCCCTCGCCATCTTTGGAGAGACCGGAAGCCCCGACCTCGGCGTCTCGAACTTCGGGGACCTCCTCATCACCGGCTCCACCTCCATTTTTGAAACCTCCGGTGTCTACAACTCCAACACCCTCACCCTCGGCGGAGGCACCCTCACGTGCTCGGAATATTTCGAAAGCGACGGAAGGATCATCGGCACCGGCACCATCAACACCGCCGGCGTCTTCGATAATTTCGGTATCATTTCACCAGGGGCCTCCGCCGGACGCATCCACATCATCGCGGATCAAGTCATCCTCAATTCCTCCACGACCTTCGAGATTGAACTCGGCGGTCCCGAGCCCGCTACCGGGCACGACCAGATCTTCTTCGATACCCCTCTGGACCTTGACCTCGCCGGAACCCTGGAAGTCTCCATCATCGATGACTTCGGTCTCTGCTACGAGGACAGCTTCGAGGTCATCACCACCAATAGCCCGATCCTTGGCAACTTCAACGGCCTCACCAGTGGATCCCGGATTCCCGTCGCCACCGGTGGCAGCATCACCATCTACTATGGATCTGGTAGTTCTTTTGATCCGAGCAGTGTCGTCCTCGCCGAGTACATCGCCAAGCCCTCGAACTTCATCGATACTCCGTATTCCGCGAATCTTGAGGTCATCCAGAATGCCTTCGGAAACACCCCTGCCGATATCACCCTGAATATTCTCCCGGGCTCTACGGCAGGCATGTTCCATGACGACACCCTCTCGAACCGCGGCGATTATGCTCTCACATTTCCCGCTGGGGTGACGCCGCTGGCAGACGGAGTGGTGATCCCCTCCGTCTCGCAGACCACCCGCAGCCAGCAGGACCAGTTGGGCATTCTGGTCAATGACTACCCCACCGCCTGCGTCTTCGACGACCTCGGCACCTATTACATCGGCACCACCAGGCGCGGTTCCAACCTCAACAACGAGTTCAACACCAACTTCGCGGTCTCCTTCTTCGACTTCGACGAATGGCTCTGCGGATACGCCGAGAACAACGCCGGCAATGACACCAACGCCGATAGTCTTGCCGCCTCACCCGGCATCACCCTCGGCTCCGAATTCACCCAGACCGGCTTCGGCCAGTTCAAGGTCGACCTCACCGGCCTCGGCGGCCACAGCGACGACGGCATCCTCCTCACTTCCGCCACCCGGAACGACGACAACATCACATCTGTCGCCCCAAACTCTGACGGCTCCTTCGATGTCTATGTCCGCGACAACGGCACCGCCGATCCCCTTTCCTACGAGAACGATCCCATCGCCTTCGCCTACATTCCGTTCGCCGCCGTCAATCGCTCCCCGCTCATCGCTGCCGGTCGGATCTCCGGAAACGGTGACACGGAAGCTGGCACCACGAATCCGGATGGCAACGCCAACTACACCATCAACAAGACCGGTAGCGACACCTACAGACTCACCATCCCCGGCCACACCCCCGAGACGGGGACCCTGCTCGTCAATTCTCTGGGAGGGGACCAAGTCCTGCGTGACAACTATGTCTCCTACACCCCGTCCGGCAGCAATTGGATCATCAAGAGCCACACCGCCCCGGGCACCCCGGTCATCAACCTGAATCCCTATGGCCGCGTCTTCAGTTTCGCCTTCTTCTCCGCCGCAAAACCCATCGAGGTCACCACCTGCCTCGATGAAAATGACGCCGTCGCCACTGACGGAACCGGAATTTCCCTCCGTGAAGCGATCCGTGATTCCCTGCCGAATTCGACCATCTACTTCGGCCCCACCATGGCCGGCCAAACCGTCCAAATCACCAACGGGCAGTTGCTCATCGACAAGAATCTCACGCTTGATGGCTCCACCGTCGCGCGGGGCATCACACTCTCCGGCACCGACAATTCCCGCCTCTTCGAAATCGCCGCAGGCTCCACCTTCTCAGTGGATTCCCTTACCCTGCGCGATGGCCATGCCAGCGGCGACGGCGGAGCGATCCTGGTCAACGGCCACCTTATCCTCACCAACTCCACCCTCATCCACAATACCTGCTCCGGAAACGGAGGTGCCATCGCCACCGTCAATGGCGGCACAGTGTTCACCCGCAACTGCACCTTGGCCTATAACTCCGCCCCCACAGGCAACGGCGGAGCCATCTCACACAATCCCAGCCCGTCCAGCGAGTTGATCGAGTTTGATGCCGCCTTCCTCACTGTCGCCTACAACTCCGCCAACAAGGGTGGCGCGGTCCATAGCACCAACTCATTCATTTTCTACGATTCCATCGCCGCCCACAACACCGCCTCCTCCAATCCGACCTTCTTCGAGGACTTCATCGGTAATGACGAAGCCTCTGTGGATTCCGACGGCTTGGTCTTCGAGGCCGGCGACAACCCGGTGAATGATCCGCGACTCCTCCCGCTTGGTGACTACGGGGGGCTCACCCCGACGCTTCACATCGGACCCGATTCACCCGCCATCGGCACCAGTGGAGGCATCGTCTTCCGCACCTCGGATCAGCGTGGTTTTGTCCAAGGCATTGAGGACGACACCATCGGTGCCACCCTCGTCGGCGGCTATGCCGACCTCGCCACCGTCTGGGCGACCGACTACGACAATGACGGACTTTCCCTTGGCCTCGAGTTTGTCCTGGGAACCAATCCCTCCCGTGCCGACTTCGGCGATCCTCGGCGCGCCCCCATCGTTTCGCGGAATGCGGGCGGCCAGCCGACCATCATGGTTTCCCGGAGTGGCCTCCTGCTCGATACCTTGGCGACCCAGTACACCATCCTTCGTGTCCAGCGCTCCACCGACCTGCTTGAATGGCGGGAGATCTTCCGTGATGATGAGAACTTCGGAACCCTCACCCAGTCCGGCTATCAGGTCCAATATGATAACCTCACGAGGTCCTACACCATCACCGAAACCGCCGCCCCCCCTGCTCCCCGGGCCTGGTACCGGGTCGAAGCCCTGCTCATCGAGGGGGAACCTTGAGACGGAAGTACGTCGGTTGCCCGACGCCCCCCTCGCAGATCCCGGCGTGCGGAATTACCGCACCGGGCTTCTCGAGAATGCGCGCAGGTGGAACTTCGATCATGATTGGTTTCCTGTTGTCTGACTCCGGCATAGGCCTTCGGGTCGGTATTGTCCAGCGGTCCGGGGCCAGGGCTTCTCGATGATTTCTGGGGCCGGCACTTCCCAGCGCTCCCACGCGGCGCGAAGGTCGCCCACGTGAAACTTTTGCGCTTGCTGCGCCGGTTGAGCTACTTGAACACCAGTCGCCGCGCAAAGTGCGCGAACTTCCAGATGCGATCCGAGTTGCCAATGACTCCGTAGTAGTTATTGCGGAGCGTTACAGCATTCATCGAGAAATGCGCTTACGAGGGTTCTCACCAAAACCAAGAGTGATGCTTCAGAACGGATCACATAGGAACACGCTGCCTCGCTCAAGCCACGCAAGTTCAAGATGGTGCGCGGTACTGGGTTCGAACCAGTGACCCCATCGGTGTGAACGATGTGCTCTACCACTGAGCTAACCGCGCGTGCGACTCATGTCGGGGCGCAGGAATTAGGCAAATTCCGCCCCGCATGCAAGCCCGGAGTAGCGCTCTGAGCGCCATGGCTCAGAAATGAGGCTTTCCAGCCGACCGAGCTCTCAAAATTCCACCGTCTTCCCCAACTCAGCCACCTCAACATCCCCATCGTGAATCTCCCGCAGGGCATCACAAAGTGCCTCCGACCGGCTCGATTCACCATGAACCAGCCACACCTTATTCTTCGGCCCCGTGGTGGCATCGAAGTAATCCAACAACTCCGAATGATCCGCATGGCCGGAGAATGAATCCACAATTTCAACCGCCGCCTTCACCTTGAATGGCTTGCCGAAGATGTTTACCACCTCGTTCCCATCCCGAATAAATCGCCCAAGCGTGTTGTCCGCACAATAGCCGACAAAGAAAATCGTGTTCCTTGGATTCTCGATGCCGTTCTTCAAGTGATGCCTGATCCGGCCCGCTTCACACATTCCCGATGCAGAAATGATGATGCACTGCTCATGGTTCTCATTGAGCTTCTTCGATTCATTGACCGCACGGACCAATCGCAGTCCCTCGAAAACGAAGGGGTCCTTGCCCTCCCGGAAGAGAAAATTGTAAACCTCTTCGTTGAAGCATTCCGGATGAAGCCGGAAAATCTCCGTCGCGCCTACAGCTAGCGGGCTATCCACATAGACCGGAACCCTTGGCAGCTTCCCCCCCTCGTAAAGTCGGTTCAGGACGTAAAGCATCTGCTGCGTTCGCTCGACCGCAAAGGCGGGTATCAGCACCTTGCCACCCCGCTTCAAGGACCGCTCTAACACCTCAGCCACCTCATCGAGTGCACCAGTCGGAAGCTCATGCTCGCGTCCACCGTAGGTCGATTCCATCAACAGGAAATCCACATTTTTCACTGCAACGGGATCATTCAGCACTTCATTGTCACCGCGGCCCACGTCGCCCGAGAACAACAAGCGTTTCTTCTTTCCGCCATCTTCCTTGTCCTCGATTTCCAAAAGCACCTGCGCCGCCCCAAGAATGTGGCCTGCATCGAAAAAGGTCATCGTCACGCCATCGGAAATCATCATCGGCCGCTCGTATCCCGAAGTCACAAACTGCCGTAGGCAGCGTTCCGCATCTTCCTTCCGATAAAGCGGCTCCACCAGTGGCCTCCCTTCCTTTGCCAGCTTCTTGTTCAGCCACTCCGTATCGTATTCCTGAATGTGCGCGCTGTCCGCCAGCATGATCGTGCACAAATCCCGCGTCGCAAACGTCGCATGGATGTTCCCGGTGAAACCACTCTTCGTCAGGTTCGGAAGATTCCCACTGTGATCGATGTGCGCATGGGAAAGCACCACCACATCGATTTCTTGAGGATCAAAATGCGGGAAGCAGCAGTTCACCTTGTAGGCATCCTGACGCCGTCCTTGATAGAGTCCGCAGTCGAGCAGGATTTTCTTTCCGTTCACTTCCAGCAAATGCTGAGAACCAGTCGTTGTGCCGGCGGCACCACAGAATTTCAGTTTCATGGGTTATCTGAGTTGCCATCCTTGACTGATCTCCGCTCAGTGCAACCTAGAACTCTACCCCAGCGTCACTCTAATCGGAAACCCTCCAGTATCTTCTCAAACACCAGCGAGCCCCGACCGCTATCCTCAAGCTGCTTGCGGCGCTTCTCGGGCAGGATTCCCTTCCCCTTTTCCTCATACATCATCCGATCACGGAAAAAGTCCGCCGCACGATTGGTCAACGCAAACACCTTCCCAATCCGCTTTGAAACCGCAATCTCCTCCGCGTATTTCACCAGATCCGCACCATATCCACGGGCCTCGTGCGATAGCTTCACATAAAGACAAGCGACCTCTGCGGTATCCTCGGCAGGGTATTCATGCAGCGCCACGCATCCGACGACGTTATCATCGATCGTCATCACATGATAATCACCGATCTTTTCAAGGATGTCCTCGTAGTTCCGCGGCACCAATTTCGTCCGGCGCACCGAACGACCGATCATCCCTAACAGCTCCGGAATATCCTCCTCACTCAGCGGCCGGATTTCGCGATACGAGTCGGCGTGAACCATCGTCCCCACCCCTTCGTTGGAAAACAGTTCGTCCACCAGCACCCCTTGCCGCCGCCCATTCAGCACATGCACACGAGGCACCCCGCACCGACAAGCCTCAGCCGCCGACTTCAGTAAATTCCCGCCCGTCACCGATCCCGAATCCGCGAGCGACACTGCGTCCGCTGCTCTAACAGCCGGTACCGGTTCGCCATTGATTAGGATCGCCTCTTCCAAAAGCGCGATCAATTTCACCGCCGCCATGCCAATGGCAAAATTCACCACCTGGGGATCGAGCGGATCATTCGACGAAGCATCCGCCACCACCGTCTGACCTCGTGCCAAAATCGCCTGCGCCTCCTTCACCGCCTCCGGATCACCAAGCGGTCTCGAAAGCCGCGCCGCCTTGATTTCGCACTCCAGAGTCCAGTCGTAGAGATCCTTCAAATCTCCCCCGAGCACCCCAAGCACCAACTTCACGCCAACATCCTCCAGCGTCGCAAGGTCCAGCAGCGTTTCCGCCACCGCCGGTTCCGGTAAAAGTCCGGCATCTATCAGCACGACAAAGGTCTTCCCCTTGAACTGGGGGACATACTGAAGAACGGCCCTGACATCACTCTGCGCTGCCACGCCGCTCTTCTATCAGCCAATATGCCCCACGCAATGCCCATATCAGACGCGCCCGGTTCTGATACTGACCATGCGCTCCGTAGTCACTGGCAACGCTTCAAGATCCCGTTTCATCGCGACCGCTTGGTTCGGATTCGATCAGGACCATGGTCGACCGTTTCTTGATGGACAACGTGTGCTTTTCATAAAGCCATGACGATATTCCTTCCGAGGACGAACGACGGAGAAAAAAGAGGAGCATGGCTGCCTCTCAAGACCGGCGATTCCACGCCACGAGTTCATCGTAGCGGACTCCCTTTCCGCCGAAGAGATCCAGCGCGGAGCCGACGGTGACATCGACGCGGCCGCCGCTTAGCGCTTCGACAAGGCGGACATCATCCATCGATGCGGCACCGCCGGCGTAGGTGACCGGTCGACCGCCCCAAGCGCCGAGCATCTCGACAAGTCCGCGATCGATCCCGCCACAGAGCCCTTCGACATCGGCGGCATGGATGAGAAACTCGGCGCAGTGAGGGGCCAGCCGGTCGAGAGCCTCGGGCGTCAAAACCAGATCAGTGAGGGTCTGCCAGCGGTTCGTCGCGACGACCCAGCCATCGGCGGAGCGCCTGCAGGACAGGTCGATGACCAGCTTTCCCGCCCCAATTTCGCTCGAAAGCTGATTTACGCGGCTTCCGGAAAAATGAATGCCATTATCGAACAGCCAGGAAGTGACAATGACTTGCTTTGCCCCATAATCCAGCCACTGCCGAGCATTCGAAAGATCGATACCACCTCCAATCTGCAAGCCACCCGGCCAGGCCTGCAGGGCCTCCTTGGCGGCCTTTTCATTGCCGGGACCGAGCTTGATGACGTGGCCGCCTTCGAGCCGGTCCGCACGGAACTTCTCGGCGAACCAGGCGGAGCCCTGCTCCGCAACGAAGTTCTCTTTCGGTCCCGGGCCCTCATCCCGTAGCGTGCCGCCGACGATCTGCTTCACCTTCCCCGAGTGGAGATCGATGCAGGGCCGGAACTTAGTCATAGGATGACGGAAGCATTCTGGCGGCAACGGAAGTCACCGCTCCTGGGCTCACATTTCCAGAAGAAGGCGCGTCGGGTTCTCGATGCAGTCTTTGATCCGGATGAGGAAGGTCACGGCTTCCTTGCCGTCGACCAAGCGGTGATCGTAACTCAGCGCGAGATACATCATCGGACGGATTTCGACCTTACCATTCACCGCCACGGGGCGCTGCTGGATGGTGTGCATGCCAAGGATGCCACTCTGTGGCGGATTGAGGATCGGCGTGCTCAGCAAGGACCCGTAGGTGCCACCGTTTGAAATCGTGAACACTCCACCTTGCAGGTCTTCGATCTGCATTTTGCCATCGCGAGCTTTCTCGGCGTAGGCGAGGATATCCTTCTCAATCTCGGCGAAGCCTTTCTCATCGCAATCACGCAAGACTGGCACGACGAGGCCTTTCTCAGTGCCGATCGCCACGCCGACATCGTAGAAATGGTTCTCGACGATCTCATTACCATCGATCTGGGCATTCACCGCAGGCACGTCCTTGAGCGCTTGGACGACAGCCTTTACGAAGAAGGACATGAAACCGAGCTTGACGCCGTGCTTCTTGATGAAGGCATCTTGAACGTCCTTTCGAAGCCCCATCACCGCCGACATATCGGCTTCATTGAAGGTGGTGAGGATCGCCGCCGTCTGCTGGGCATTGACGAGGTGCGTCGAAATCTTGCGGCGCAGCATGCTCATCTTCCGGCGGGTCGTGCGACCTTCGCTCACGGGAGTCACCTCGACCTTTTCCTTGGAGTCCAGAAGCGCGGAGAAATCGGGTTTGATTTTCTCGGGAGCAGCCGGCTTCGGCGCAGGCGCAGGTGGTTCAGCTTTGGTAGCGGGCTTTGCAGGAGCTTTCTCCGGAGCCTTTGCCGCACCGGCGCCAACGGTAATCCGTGCAATCACGGTTCCGATCGAAACCTCTTCTCCTTCCGGCACAAGCACCTTGAGGACGCCTGACTCATCGGATTCGAGCTCGGTGGAAACCTTGTCGGTTTCGAGGGTCACGAGGACATCCCCCTTGGAAACGATGTCTCCATCCTTCTTTTGCCAAGCCGCCACATTCGCGCTGGTGATCGACTCACCGGCGGCTGGAACCTTCACATCGATTACTTTGCCTTCGGAGGAAGAAGGAGCTTCTACTGACTTCGTTTCTGAAGTTTCCGGGGCCGGAGCGGATTCGCTCTCGGCAGGCGCGGCTTCGGATTCATCGATCTCAGCAATCACGGTTCCGATCGCCACCTCCTCGCCTTCTTTGACAAGCACCTTGAGCACGCCTGCGACATCCGCGACGAGTTCGTTGGAAACCTTGTCGGTCTCGAGGGTCACGAGCACATCGCCTTTGGCGACGGTCTCACCATCTTTCTTGTGCCAGTTGGCGACGTTCGCACTGGTAATCGACTCACCGGCGGCAGGAACTTTGACTTGTGTGGGCATGGAAACGGAGTTCGGAGAATTCGGAAATAGAGAGATCAGACGGAGAAAGCGCTTTCGATCAGCGCCTTTTGTTCGCGATAATGCATGGCCTTGGAGCCTGCGGCCGGACTTGATGCCCGATCGCGGCCCGCATAGCGGACTTTTTGTCCGAGTACTCTTTCGAGCCTTGGGAAGATGTAGGACCATGCACCCATGTTGAGGGGTTCTTCCTGGCACCAGATATACTTCGCTGCGGATGGATACTGGCTAATGATCGCCTCTAGCATCTCATTATGGAACGGATAGAGCTGCTCGATCCGGATGATTGCTGAGTTCTTGATCTCATGCTCCTGACGATAGGCAACGAGATCATAATAGACCTTACCGGTGCAGAAAATGATGCGATTGACGCGCGATGGGTCATCGAAGGTCATCGAATCCGGGAGAACCTCTTGGAAGCAGGATCCTTCCGCAAACTCATCAAGACGAGAGACTGCATCAGACCTCGTCAGCAAGCTCTTCGGCGTCATGACGATCAGAGGCTTGCGGAAGTTACGCTTCTTCTGTCGACGCAAAGCATGAAAATACTGCGCCGGTGTGGTGAAGTTGCCGACGATCATGTTTTTCTCCGCGCAGAGCTGCAGGAATCGTTCCAACCTGGCGCTGGAGTGTTCCGGCCCCATGCCTTCGTAGCCATGAGGGAGGAGAAGCACGATATCACTCGGGGTCTGCCACTTCGACTCGGCCGAGGAAATGAACTGATCGATGATGACCTGGCAACCGTTCGAAAAGTCCCCGAACTGGGCTTCCCACATGGTCAGCATGTTCGGAGCTCCGAGCGAGTACCCGTAGTCGAATCCAAGCACTGCGAACTCAGAGAGAAGTGAGTTGTAGACGCAGAATTTCGCCTGATTTTTATCGAGGTTCTGAAGCGGAATGTAACGATCGCGAGTCTCCGAGTCGTAGAAGACGGCGTGGCGTTGAGAGAAGGTTCCACGGCGGCAGTCTTGCCCGGAAAGGCGCACTTGATTTCCCTCAAGAAGCAGCGAGCCAAAAGCGAGTGATTCGGCGAATGCCCAGTCAATCGGCCCGCCCTTTTCGAGAGCCTCGATTCTTCTTGGAACGAAGCGCTTAGCCAAAGTCGGGTGAAGGTGAAATCCATCAGGAACCGTCGTCAGCACTTTCCCCACCCGCTGGATCACCTCTTTCGAGATCCCTGTGGGGACTGGCGCGTGGTTGTAGGATTCCTGGGCAACAGCCGTCGAACCACTGAAGACCGTTCGATCACCGGAAGCCTCATACTCGAGCATCTTCTTGTAACCATCTTCCAGACGGCCCCAAATCTCCTTCTCGAGTTCCTCCGCCTCGGTCGCCGACATGACGCCTTGCTCGACGAGTTTCTTTTTGTAGATCTGACCGACCGTATCGCGGCCTTCGAGCTGCCGATAAATGTGTGGCTGAGTGAAGGCCGCCTGATCGGTCTCGTTGTGGCCCTGACGACGGTAGCAATACATGTCGATGACGATGTCCCGTCCGAACTTCTGGCGGAACTCGAGGGCGAACATGCCTGCCCAGTAAAGTTCCATCGGCTCTTCGCCATTCACGTGAAGAATTGGGGCCTCGATCATCTTCGCCACATCCGTCGCGTAGGACGACGACCGGGCATCGGCCGGCATGGTCGTGAAACCGATCTGATTGTTGACGATAATGTGGATCGTGCCGCCCGTGCGGTATCCCGGGAGCTGCGAAAGGTTGAGCAATTCAGCGACAGAGCCCTGACCAGCAAACGCAGCATCCCCGTGCATCAAGATCGGAAGCACGCGCTTGCGATCGGTGGTGGCACCATCATCGCCAATCAGGCGCTGGCGTGCCCGGGCTTTCCCCTCGACCACCGAGTTCACGGCTTCCAAGTGACTAGGGTTGGCGGCGAGGCTCACTCGAACATCTCCATCCTCAAGCTTGCGGACGCCAGTATAACCTAGGTGGTACTTCACGTCGCCATCTCCTGCCACGAGGTCGGGCACATAGTTGGGTGTGAATTCGAAAAGAATCGTCGGCAGCGACTTTGCCAGGAAGTTGGCCAGCACGTTCAGGCGGCCACGGTGGGACATTCCCATTTCGATTTCCAGCACGCCTTCGCGTGGGCAAGCATTGAGGATCGAATTCAGGATGACCATCGCCCCCTCACCTCCTTCGAGTGAGAAACGCTTTTCACCGAGGAATTTCTTACCGATGAAGCTCTCAAATGCTTCCGCCTCAAGCAGCCATGCCAGTGACTTATATTGGCGGTTTGGGGGATCTAGCTCACGCAGCGCATGACGCTCGATTCGCTCACGGACCCAGTGACGCACCGTCGTATTGTGAATGTGCATGAACTCGAAGCCGATCGGCCCCGAGTAAGTGACGGAAAGCGCCGTGAACATATCGCGGAGCTTCATTTTTGCACCATCACGGAAAAAGGGATTGGAAGCCTCGCGATCGAGATCGGCCTCATTGAAGCCGAACTGCTTGAAGGCAAGGCGAGGATTACTCTCCGGTTCACCAATCGGATTGATGTCCGCCTGAGTGTGACCGAGGGTCCGGTAGTTGTAGACCAAGCTGACGACCTTGCCGTAGAAGGCGAGATCACCATCCGCCACCGGGGCCGTTGCAGGAGCACTCGATGGCGCAGCATTGCCACGTGGCCTCAGCTGGGCACAACCGAGTTCGAAGCCCTCGAAGAACGCCCCCCATGTTCCGTCCACGGAGCTGGGGTCTTCGCTCCATTGAGCATACTTTTCTTCGAGAATGTCCGCATTGAGGCGGGCCGAAACCGACGATTTCATGAGCGATTGATACAAATATAGCACCGGAGGAAGGAAAATTTCCCGCTTGGCCCCCGGCGCACAGCGCTTAGGTAAGAGCAGCGCCGCGAAGCGTCAATCGCACAAGCATCCTTTTTGCCGGAAAACCATTCAAACTGATGATCGAAATCCAAAACCTCACCAAGCGTTTCGCCCGCCACACCGCCGTTCGGGATCTTAGCTTTAGCGTCAAACAGGGTGAGATTGTCGGGTTCCTCGGCCCGAATGGTGCAGGCAAGACCACCACTCTGCGGATGCTAACAGGTTATCTGCCTCCTTCGTCCGGCAGCATCGAAGTGGGAGGCTGTGATGTATTTCGCGATTCGATCGGAGCTCGCCGCAAAATCGGCTACATGCCTGAGAACGTCCCACTCTACGACGACATGCGCGTCCGTGAGTATCTGAAGTTCCGCGCCCGGCTCAAGGGGCTCTCGAATCGGGATGCCCGCCGCAGAGTCAGCGAAGTCATCGAAACCTGCGGACTCGATAGTGTCCGCAGGAAAATGATCAAGGTCCTTTCCAAAGGCTACCGCCAACGCGTCGGCCTGGCCGATGCCCTTGTCCACTCTCCCGAGCTCCTGATTCTCGACGAACCGACCAACGGCCTCGACCCGAATCAGATCCGCCAGATTCGTGAACTCATCAAGCGACTCGGTGAGAATCACACCATCCTTCTTTCCACTCACATTCTCAGTGAAGTCGAAATGACCTGCGACCGCGTGATCATCATCGACAATGGACAGATCAAAGCCGAGGACACGCCGCAGAATCTGGTCGCAGGCATGCGTGCTGCTGGCAAAGTGGTGGCGGAAATCATGGGAGACCAAGAGGTCGTCGGTGGTGCTCTTTCGCGGCTCGACCACGTCAAGCGCGTCACCCATGAGCCGCTTCCTGAGGACTGGTTTCAATTCGACATCCTCGTCGAGTCCGGGACCGACGCGCGGGAACGCATCTACGAGCTCATCGCCCAGAATGGCTGGCCCATGCGCAGCCTGTTCCGCCGGGAGGCAACGCTTGAGGACGTCTTTGTCGAATTGACCCGAAGGGACTGAAATCAATCGTCGAATCTGAAATCGGTCTGGCGCTTCTTCTTGAAGCGGGTTCTCCCCTCATTAGCACGGCGAAGCGGCTCGAACACCGAGTCCATGCCCCACCCCTTGATCGTCGTCCTAAAGCCAGCACCCATGAACTGGCCAATCGGCGGGGTAGTCAGTCAGGCAACCTGGGCTGCGGTCCGTCGCTCGGAGGCGGCCTTCGCTAACCGATTCGTGACCGGGGTCCTGATAGTCGATTAGCGTTTCGTCAATCTCGAGTTCGCTGGCCTGGGGGATTTCCATTTTGATGGCCTGGTTGATGGGGCCGAGGTGGCGGGGGGCCAGGTGTTGCGTGAGGCGGTGCCGTCAGAGTCGAGGAGCTTGATCCGGCGGCGACGCTTGTTGGTGAAAAGGAAATGGGCGTCGCGTGCGATAACGGTGTGGAGCTGATCCGAGTCAACGTCCAAGCCAACTGACACCTTCAAGCGGAACCTAATTCAGCCAGTCACCTGAAGTAACAAGCCTCAAGCCCTCTGTCTCGCCCTTCCATTCCCACATCCAAGCATGTTCACCCCTTAAACCAGAGGGGTCAAAACAGCACTCTTCGACCGAAAAGCGAATCCTCCGGTACTCATCTCCTTCAGACTCACCCTGTCGAAGGCCTTCAAAAGCATCCAACTCATGGAGCTTACGCTCATGAATACGCCAGAACTCGCCTGCAACCCAATCAGCCTGATCATCGAGCACCAGCCCCGGATACCAATCAACCCGATAAAGCCGCCCCCTCACGAGACCCTTCCTAACAAACTCCGCCCCCTCCATCCGGAAGGCATTCGACGCGCCGCGTCTCAGCGTTCCGTAAACAAAAACCAGATGACTCTCGTCAGACATTCAATTCATCCCTGATCCCCAAGCCTCCGAGAACTTTGCTTCCTGGGCGACTTGGCGTTTCAATCATTCTTTGCTCTACCCTCGATACCCAATCTCGTTATCGAGGAAGTTCCGCAGATCATCCATCCCTTCCCCGCCCTCAGCAGAAACAGGAATCACTTTGATCTTCGGGAAGCGTTGCTCAAACATTTTCAAGTTCTCCTCCGCGCCCTCCACGTCCATCTTGTTGGCAATCACCATCCAAGGGAAGTTCGCCAGCTCCTCGTCATACTCCTTGATCTCCTTGCGCAAAACCTGGAGATCCGAAATCGGATCGCGACCTTCACTGCCCGCGATGTCCACCACGAAGAGCAGCATCCGGCAACGTGTGATGTGGCGCAGGAATTCGTGACCAAGACCACGGTTCTCATGCGCGCCCTCGATCAAACCCGGAATATCTGCCAAAGTGCAGCGTCGATAACCAGGAAACTCCACCACACCGACCACCGGCTGCAGCGTCGTGAACGGATAGTTCGCCACCTTCGGCTTCGCCTCGGAGAGCTTCCCGATCAGCGTCGACTTGCCCGCATTCGGGAAGCCCACCAAACCCGCATCGGCAATCCGGCGCAGTTCCAAATAGTAAACTCCAACTTCACCATCCGTCCCCGGCGTGCACTCGGTCGGCGTCTGGTGAGTCGCGGTCTTGAAATGCACATTGCCCTTGCCGCCGATACCACCCTCGCAAATTCGAAACTCCTGACCCTCTTCGGTCAGGTCAATCACCGGTTCAAGATCGATGCCTTCTTCACTGCGCTCGAGCTCGACCGCCTCCTGCATTGACGAAGCATTCGAGCGATACACCACCGTCCCAGGAGGAACCTTGCCGATGATCGTTTTCCCACTCTTGCCGGTCTTCTTGTGCTTGCCGCCCGGATTCCCGTTTGGCGCGATGAGTTTCGGATCGAAATGATACTGGCGCAGGTGATCCGTCGAAGAGTCCACTTTCAGGATCACGTGACCACCATTCCCGCCATCGCCTCCATCCGGTCCGCCGCGAGGGACAAACTTCTCACGACGGAATGAAACGTGACCGTCTCCCCCGTCGCCTGCTTTGGCGAAAATCCTGATATGATCGATGAACATGCTTGCTGCGCGATATGCTGCCTGCCGCCTTTGAGCTTTACAATCCTTCCCGTCCAGTGATTTCAAATAGAAACGCCTGCCCCACCCCGAAGATCTCCTTTCCCGCCGCCAATTCGGGGCTACCTTTGTTGCAGACATGTCCGATTCGCAGATCAAGCTCGAAGGCACCCTGATCCTTGCCGATCCCTCGCTCCGCGATGGTTTCTTCAATCGATCCGTGATCCTGCTCGCCAGTCACTCCGCTGACGAAGGTGCTCTCGGCCTGATCCTCAATCACCCCACCGGCCACAAGGTTGGCCATTTCCTCAAAGACGAAGCCTTCGCCCACCTCGCCGAAATCCCCGTGCACATCGGTGGCCCCGTCGCCAAGGAGCAGCTGAGCTTTTCCGCCTTATGGTGGAGCCCCCACGACGGCCTCCACTGGCAACTCCGCCTGCCCGCCCACGAAGCCATCGAGCGCTCGAAGCAACCCGGCATCATCGTCCGCGCCTTTGTCGGCTACTCTGGCTGGACCGCCGGGCAGCTCGAAACCGAGTTGCGCCGCGATTCATGGATCACCGCTCGGCCGGACCCCTCACTTCTAGGAAAGGAGCACAACGAACAGCTCTGGGCGGAAATCCTCAGAGAGATGTCCCCCTACCACCGCATCCTCGCCGAGGTCCCCGAGCGCCCCGAGATGAACTAACCCGGGCACTCAAACCACATTCTCCACCCGATTCACCCGAGGCCTCTCCCCTTCGATCAATACCACCTCGATTACATCGTATCGCCACGGAATCTCCCGCGTCCCCAGAAGTCGCAACCACTCATTCGCCCCCCGCCGGATCAACTTCCGCTTCGCCCGATTTACCGCATCCAACGGCCGCCCAAAGTCCGTCGAGGTCCGCGTTTTGACCTCCGTGAAAAGCAACAAGTCACCCTCCCGCGCCACAATATCCACCTCACCTCCCTGCGGCGCCCTGAAATTGTTATAGAGCACCTTCGCCCCTTTCGAGCGCAGCCACATCCGCGCGATCTTTTCGCCACGCCGTCCAATTTCAGCCGGCGTCAACCTCTCACCGTCACGCCCCTTTAAACAGCAGCGTGCATTGAGCGACGGGCTGAAACGAGCGACGATGAATGCCACAGGGGCCATGACGGCGGAGCGCTTCAAGATGCTGCTTCGTACCATATCCCTTGTGCCGCTCAAAGCCGTATTCCGGGAACTCCCGCGCATATTCCAACATCCTGCGATCCCGCGAGACCTTGGCGATGATGCTCGCCGCCGCGATCGAAAGCGAAAGTCCGTCACCTCTCACCACCCCATCATGGGACCACGGAAATTCCGGAACCGCCAAGCCATCGATCAAGCAGTGATCAACCTTTCCCTTCAGCCCCTTCACCGCCCGAGACATCGCCGCATGAGTCGCCCGAAGGATGTTGATCCGGTCAATTTCTTCCGGCTCGGCATACGACAACGACCATTCAAGACCGGGCATGGACACCAGTTCCTCATACAGCCGCTCACGCTTTTTCTCGCTGATCTTCTTCGAGTCATCGAGCCCGGGACACGAGAACCCCTCCGGCAGCACCACCGCTGCCGCCGACACCGGCCCCGCAAGCGGACCACGACCGGCCTCATCCACTCCCGCGATCACTTGGTAACCACGCGCGTGACATTCAATTTCAAGAGAAAGATCGGGCATTGCATCATATCGGTTTCGACATCTCGGGGCAATAGAGGATCCGCCCCCCGGCATCGAGGACGATTGGAAACCTGATGACGATCACCAAAAAAGGAGGCTCCTCCCGGAACCCCCTCTCAAGAGAATCTCCATTTCAGCGGGACGAGCTCAGAACTGCCGGAAGCGATCGACCATTTGCATCTGGCTGTTCGACTTGGTGGCGAAAATCTGAGTCGCATAGACCATCCCATCGCCCGCCACAAAAACGCCGATGCCTGTCGCATCCCAGTCCTGTCTCAGATTATAATGATGTCTCTTGGAACTCGTCCACGCATTGGTCAATTGGCTGGCGATGTTCCCTCGGATGACTCCACCAGCAACGTTTTCAGCGATCGAAGCCATGCCGAATTGCCGCTGGGCGAGCAAGGCACGTTCCTCGAAACCATAGTGAGAGATATTTTCGGAGCCCAAGGTGAATTTGCCCCGGTTCTTGGCCATAAATCGGCAGTGATCCATGGCAAGTCTGTCAAGAGCCGCATGACGGCGAATCGGAGCCTTGCCGATCGACTGGCGATACTGATTGAGCGAGCGATCCAAGTTCTTAACGACGGACGACTGGCTCGTAGACGCACCCGTGGACATCGGGACGCTAGCGGTGTCGAGACTCGACGAACACGATGCAAAAAACACCGTGCACACAGCTACGACCCCGCAGGACAGACTGGTTGCTTTCATGGTTGTGGGACATATTTATCGGGGGGGCCGAGGCAGACAGACTAACTTTACACCCCCTCAAAGTAAACATAATTTCATCATCTCCTGTAATCAGCTATCCCAGACTTGTGGCCGCGCAAGTTTTTCCTGGTCCATATTTTCCTGTCAGGGGCACAGCAGGCGGTCCCACTAATGACCACCCGGTGCTTACGATCGGAAGTAAATCGCGCAAGCCTCGTAATTCCGCGTATGCTTATCGACCAAACTTCGCTCTCGAAGCTCATTTACCCGGGTCCGGTGGCAGCTGTAGTCCGTCATCTTCGCCCAGGTTAAGCACCCCAGCCACCACTTCGACGAACTCCTCTGTCGAGCGACTCAGTCCATGCATGACCAAGCTGTCCTTAAGCACTAACTTGGGCATCTTCGACGTCTTGGAGACGAGCCACCTCGCAAGCGCCAGGATGATCATCCATCCCTTCGCTCATTCCGGGATGGCACGCACGACAGGAACAAAAACTTTTCACAGCGAAAGCCTGGAGGCTCGTGAACCAGAGTGCGGCTCCGATCAGTAATAGCCCCATGACGAACCGCGCTTCATGATTAGCCGATCAAATCACCGATCGAGCCAAAGTCGGGCGTGAACAACCTCTTATACATCCGAGCGGCATAGCCATCGGTCATACCCGCAAGAAAGTCACAAACCAAACGAGCCCGTTCCCACTCACTCGTCGCCTTCCCGATTTCCATCGCGGCATCCTCTGGGAGCAGTTGAAAATACTGCCCGTCGATCGAGTTCCCTTTTACGTAGCGCTCCTCCAGCACATTCCACAGGCCGCGCAGGAGATAGCTCCCCTTGTGTTCCAGTTGCTTCAGTTGCGGAGAGAGGAACACCACTTCGAAAGCAAGCTTTTTGAAGATTTCGGACTCAGCCTTCACCTTGGGATCAATCAAAAGCCGGAACTTATAGCGATTGCTTTCGCTGCTCAGGAAATTCACATCTGACTCCAACTGGCAGGCACGGATGTATTTCCCGATCCGACTTCCCACGAAAGGATCAACGCTCTGCCTTCTTATGGCCGCAATAAAACTCCCCAATGGCGTCCCGTCTTCACAGGAAATGCCATCCTTTTCAGCCCATCGCTCGACGCGTTCGATCGTCAGAAAACCCGCACGCACACTATCGGAGAGATCGTTCAACGAGTAAGCCGTATCGTCCGCCCAATCCATGATCTGACATTCGATCGACTTGAAGGCATCGCGCGCTTTTCCGGGCCCATACTCGGAAGGAAAGTCGTGACCCGCCATCGCCCAGTCCAGCCACTGATTCTGAAAATCGTAGAGGAAATGATTCTCGGGAACTTCCTTTTCGACGAATTTCTTCTCGCTCCACAGCGATTTGTATTTCAGCACCGCATCGAGGAATGCCCGGGTCGGATCCATGCCCGTGCCCTTCACGGAAAAGATCCGCTCGGTGAGAAGTCGCAGCGTCTGTGCGTTCCCCTCAAACCCACCCCATCCGACGGTTAGATGATTGAGAGTCCGCTCACCCGCATGACCAAATGGCGGATGACCAAGGTCGTGCGAGAGACAGGCGGCCTCGACCAAGTCAGGGTCGATAAAAAAATCTTCGGCCAGGGGAGCACCCCGTGACTTCAGCCAATGGCAGATCGAGCGACCAATCTGCGCCACTTCCAGTGAATGCGTCAGACGGGTTCGATAAAAGTCATACTCCCCGCTCCAGAAGACCTGAGTCTTGTTTTGGAGCCTCCGAAATGCCGGCGTGTGCAGCACTCGATCGCGATCCACCTGAAACGGCGTTCGGAAATCTCCGTCGCTTCCCTTTCCCGAGCGCCGCTCGGTATCGAACTGTCCGTAAAACCGATTCATCATCGCCCCTCTTGCTTAGCCCGGACCGGGTCGAGCGAGCAAAAGAATTCGGGAACGAGATCAGACGCGCGACTTGTTGAGCCGCCCCCCTCAAAAGCCTCAGCTTTTTTCCTCCACGCCTGATCACGGAGGCATGAAACTCGGAGCCCTCTCCAATTTCCTGAGTTTTTTCCATAGCCGGGCACCCGGTCTGCATTAGAAATGTTCCGCACATGCCCGACTCCCTCTTCCTCGCCACAGCGGCCGGCAACGCCATGTCACCGCTTGTCTACCTCACGCTGATTCTTGCGTTAGGAGTGTTGGCCCAGTGGCTTGCTTGGAAGTTAAGGCTACCATCGATTCTCCTCCTCCTCGCCTTCGGCTTCACCCTCGGTCAATGGACCGGCGTCCGCATCGATGACTTCCTCGCCGCAGGAAACGGCCACTCCAGCCCGCTGCTCTCAGCGGTCGGCCTGTTCGTCGCCATCATTCTCTTCGAAGGAGGCCTCACCCTCAAGTTCAATGAACTCCGGGTCTCCGGTCTCCCCATCCTCCGACTCTGCACCATCGCCGTCGCGATCTCCATGGCGGCCACCACCTTCTTCATGTGGAAGATGCTCGGCTATGACCTCAGACTCGCAGCACTCACAGGTGCCATTCTAACCGTCACCGGGCCGACCGTCATTGCCCCACTCCTCCGCCACGTCAATCCAACCCGCAAGATGGCCTCGATCGTCAAATGGGAGGGTATCGTCGTCGACCCCATCGGCGCGGTCCTCGCCGTCCTGATTTTCAAAGCCGCACTCTCCGCCGATATGGATGCCGCTTGGGCAGCCTCTGGAATCGCGATTGGGAAAATGCTGCTCGTCGGAGTCCTCGGAGGCTTCCTGCTCGGCAAACTCATCGAGTGGCTCCTCCGCCACCACCTGATTCCCGACTACCTTCAGCCCGTCTTCCTTCTCGCCGTCGTCGCCGTCGCCTTCACCAGCTCCAATCAGATCGAAAAGGAAGCAGGCCTCGTCACCGTCACCGTCCTCGGCATCGTGCTCGCCAACCAGCGCTCCGTCTCGGTCAGGCACATTCTTGAGTTTAAGGAGAACCTCCGCACCCTCATCATTTCGTCGCTCTTCATCGTTCTATCCGGCCGCATCGGGCTGGAGGACTTGCACAACTCCCTCGGCAATGGAATCGCACTCCTCGGTTTCCTGATCCTCATCGGCAGGCCTCTATCAGTCTTCGGATCGCTTGCGGGATCAGACCACACGACCCGCAAAGAGCAGGTCTTTCTCGCCTTCCTCGCTCCGCGAGGCATCGTCGCCGCCGCCGTGACATCCATCTTCGCCCTCGAGTTTGAAGCGGCGGCGGCAAGCGGTGACCATTTCGGAAATCAAGCAGAGGCCATTGCAAAGCAGTCGAACGAACTCGTGGCCCTGATCTTCCTCGTCATTATCGGCACCGTCGCTGTCTACGGCCTAGCCGCCTCGCCACTCGCCCGTTGCCTCGGTCTCGCCTCGAAAAACTCCACCGGTATTCTCTTCGCTGGGGCCGATGCATGGGCCCGCCTCGCCGCCAAAACCCTCCACGACGATGGCCATCGCGTGATGCTACTCGACACCAACTACACGAATATCTCCAACGCAAAGATGCTCGGTCTCGATGCCCACCGAGCCAATATCCTATCCGAATTCGCGGAAGAGGAACTCGACTTCAACGGCCTCGGTTCCCTCATCGCCGGAACGCCCAACGACGAGGTTAACTCGATCGCCTCCCAGCGTTTCATTCACCAATTCGGCCGAGCTGGGGTCTGGCAAATCGCCAGCCTTGACCGAGATCAGTATCACAAGAACGCCGCCGCCTCTGAACTCCGCTCGCAGACCTGTTTTAGCGGAGCGCCGAGTCACTCAGTCCTTCAGCGCCTTGTCGCTGAAGGAGCCGTCGTGAAAAAATCGAATATCACCGACGTCTTTACCCTCGAAGACTTCCATCTGACCTATAAAGACCAGTCACCCATCATTCTATTTCTCTCCGATGAAACCAAGGGGCTAAGACCCGCCCCTGCAAACATTGAAAAAGTCGCTCGGGGAACAACGCTCTACGCATTGATCTCAGGAGCCGGGAGAGCCGGTGAAACACCGCAAGAAAACGCCTAGTATACTTCGACTTATGCTCCACTCACTGAAACGTCTATTCTTCTGGCTCTCCGGTGCAGGAACCGAAACGCTCGAACAGTGCCCGAACTGGGAGCAGAGAAAATACGTCGCTTTCGGGGCCACCGTCCTCGTCCCCTGCGCCTTTGCGTTCATCGCCTGCGCCTACGCGCTCTCCACACTGTCCAGCGACCCCCGGATCATCTACACCGTGGCCACCGTCTGGTCGCTGATCATCCTGACCATCGACCGAGCCCTCCTCGCCGGCTACCGCCCCTTCCAATCCTGGTGGCGCAAGCTCTCGCAATTCGCCCTGCGTCTCTGCGTCGCCATCCTGATGGGCCTGACCATCGCCCACCCCCTCGTCCTTCTGCTATTCCGCGCTACCATCAGCTCCGTCATCGAGGAAGACCGCGCCAAGGAAATCGAGGAAGTTCGAGCCGAATTCTCCATCACCAAGGATCGCGCCGGCAAGGAAATCGATAACCTGGAAAATGCCGTCGCAGGCCTCCGCGAAAAATGGAGCGAGTCCTTCCAAGCCAAGTTCATCATCCAGGAGCGCGAGGATGCCGACTCCGCCATCCCGGGCCTCACCGTCGAGCAACAAAAGGAACTCGATAACTCCATTGCCGACGCCACCGCTCCCTTCACCGAACGCCTCAAAATCGTTCAGGGACAATACGACGAGCTTTCCCCGAAATACACTACCCTCCAGACCGAACTCGGCTTTTGGCAGAGCGAGTATGAAAAGGAACTCAACGGCCAACGCTCCGGCCTCGTCGGCGAAGGCCCCCGCGCCCGCTCGATCAAAGCCGACCAACTCGAACCCCGCCGCACCGAAGCCCAGCGCATCGGAGGACTCCTCGAACACCTGACTTCAGAAAAGACCGTTCTTCAATCTCAGGTTCGCGCCGCCGAGCAATCCACCGTCGCCGCTTTCGAGACCAAACTTGCCGAGATTGAACTCGCCAACAAAGCCGAGTCGGAACGAGTCAACGCCCTCAAACGCCAAGTCGAAGAGGATCAGGCCGAAGCCTTCGTCACCCAGCAGAACGGACTGCGCGAAACCATCAAACTTCAGATCGATACCCGGCTCGAAGAACTCAAACGCGCCCAGACCGACCTCGCGGCCATCGCCACGGAAGAACGCACCCGCATCACCAACCTCCAGAACGAACCCCGCAAGGACATCCTCACGCAAACGCTCGCCCTTCACCGCCTCTTCGAGAACGGCGCCGAAGGCGGCAAGTTCGCCTTCTACACCTACATCGTTCTCACCGCCCTCTTCATGCTCGTGGACACCATCCCGCTGGTCGTCAAATTCTTCACCAAGTCCGGTCCCTACGACAGGCTGCTGGACCGCGATGAAATCGCCTTCGAATCCGATCACCACGCTTTCCGCACGAGCAATCGCCGCTACATGGATCAACTCGCCGGCGGCAACCTGATCGCCGTCACCCGCAACAAACATCTCGAACACGCCCTCGTCGACGGCGTCGAGCACTCACGCGCCGCTCGCGAATTCCTCGATTCCATGATCGAAATGGAAAAAGCCTTCGAAGAGAAAATGCGCTTCGAACAAGAAGCCGCCGCCCACGCCGGCCCCGAGCGCCTGATCGCCCTCGAAGCGATGAAGAAGTCCTTCTACGACGACCTCCACCGCCGCATGGAAGTCTTCTTCACCAGCCAGCACGCGTGAGCAGCAACTACACCTCCCTTGAAGCCGAGCTTCATGACGTCTTCTGGTCGAGTGAGGAATCCCCGGAATTCGAGTGGCTCGATTCTCTCCTCAAAAACCACCCAGGACTCGCGCTGGAAATCGGCTGCGGCTCAGGACGTCTGCTCCTTCCGCTCATCAAAAACGGCCACACCATCGAGGGTCTCGAAAGCTCAAACGAGATGCTCGAACTGTGTCGCTCGTCCGCCGCACAGGAAAACCTATCTCCCATTCTCCACCTCGGAGACATGACGACCTTCGCTTCCGAGAAAACCTATCACTGCGTCGTCGTCCCCGCCTTCACCTTCCAACTTTCGGAGGATCCCATGGCCACCTTGAAGAACTTCAAAAAGCTCCTCATCCCCGGCGGTCTTCTCTACCTCAGCGTCTTCATCCCCTTCGCCGAAATCGACGGTGAACTCCCCGAAAACGAATGGTATCCCGATCACGACCTCGATCTCCCCGACGGCAAACGCGCCAGCATCCAGACGCGCCATCAGATCGATCGTAAAAAACGCATCCTCAAACGAGAGCACCACTACCGGCTATCAGACGGCGACATCACTCGCGAACATCACTCTGAACAAAGCATCCGCTGGTTCACCGCCCACCAACTTGCCAAGCTCATCGCCGACGCCGGTCTCATCGTCGAAACCGCCGTGGCGGATTTCGATGACCAGCAACCCGTCGACGAAAACTCTCAAATCATCACGCTCGTCGCGAGAAAGAACCGCGGCACCTCACCAAGCTCCAAGTCCTGAGAAGATCAGCCCTTCTCCGATCCTGCCTCTTCGCCAGCCACCGCAGCAGGCTCCAGCTTGCGGAAATGGATCTGACCCACACGACGCCCGTCCGTGCTGGTGACCTTCGCCTCCCAGCCGTTAATCTCAAGGGTCTCGCCCACTTCCGGGAAACGACCAAGTTGCTGCGTGATGTAACCACCAATCGTCGTCACCTCACCGCTATCCAGCTCAAGAGCCTCTTCGACATCCGAAAGATCATTCAGAGTCAGTGATCCCTCGATGACGAATTCCTCTTCATTGATCCGCACAAACTCAGGCCGCTCGTTGTCGAACTCGTCCTGAATGTCGCCGACGATTTCCTCAATCACGTTGTCGAGGAACACGATGCCCACCGGCGTGCCGAATTCATCCACCGCCACGGCCAAGTGCGCCCGCTCCTTGAGGAAAAACTTGAGAAGCGTATCAAGCGGCATGGTGTCAGGCACCAACTTCAGCTCGCGTTTGATCCTCATCAGGTCGGGATCGGGCTCGCCGACGATCTTGAGCACGTCCTTGATGTGAATCAGCCCGATATGATTGTCGAGGTGCCCCCCCTTCACCAGCGGGAAGCGCGTATGCTTCGTACGCCGCGCCATTTCCAGCGACTTCTCGAAATCCTCATCGACATCGAGCACAATGACATCTTGTCGTGGCGTCATCACGTCGCGCACCCAAAGCTCGTTCAGCTCAAGTGCATTGATCGCGATCTCACGCTCGGTATCCGTCACCTCCATCGCGTCACCACTTTCGGTCACCAACAACGCAAGTTCGGCCGCAGAATGGACATGCTCACCTTCCGAGATCGGATCGATCCGGAAAATCTTCTTCAACAGGAAATTCGCCGTGCCGTTCAGCACCCGGATCGCCCAGTGGAAAGAGCGGAAAAAAAGATGAAGCGGACCCGCAAGCAACAAGGTCGTCGCCACCGCCTTGCGAATCGCGATCGACTTCGGCAGCAACTCACCAATCACCACGTGTAGGAAGGTGAATGAGGCAATCGCCAACGCGAACGAAATCCAGCGCACCGGCTCAAAAGAAGCACCAAAAAACTCCACCGTTTCCGGCATGCCGACCATGAAAAGCAATGGCGATACCAGCGCTTGAACAAATGGCTCGCCTAAGAAACCCAGGGCGAGCGATGCAATCGTAATACCAAGTTGATTGGCAGAAAGGTAACCATCGAGGTTTTCCACCACTCTCGTAGCCTTCTTGGTGCTGCCAGGGTGCTCCTTCTCGTAAGTCTCGATCTGGCTCGGACGGACCTTCACAATGGCAAACTCCGAGGCCACAAAGAAGGCATTGAGCAGAAGAAAGAAACCGATGCCTGCCAGATAAAGCAGGCAGAGACCAAGACTCGGCAACTCATGCGCCAACTCTCCACCTCCGGAGGCAAGAAACCCTATGTCTAGAAACACGCTCATTCGACGTTCACAGCTTTTCGTAAACGCCCTTGTCCCGTCGTTCCATGACAGTAAAGCCCGCCTTCTTCGCATCACTCACCGAGAGCGGCTTCAGAATTTTCGGCGTGTTGATCCGCGAGATCACCTTGCGGACCGGGTTACGACAGGTCAGGCACTTTTCAAGGGGTGCCCGGTCAATGGGACGCCTGAGTTCAAAACCCCGGCTGCAAATTCGACACGATCGCTCAGGATCGTCCGGTTGCTCAGAAATGTATTCGTAGATTGGCATTACTCGACGGGAGGACGAGCAGTTACCGCCTCCCGTCAAACTAAGCAGAAATCAGACCGGATTACCAGCTCGACTTGGTGACGCCCGGCAACATGCCGTGCGAAGCCAGCTCGCGGAAGCTGATACGGGAAAGACGAAAACGGCGAATGAACGCACGACGACGACCTGAGTGCTCGCAGCGGTTGACCAAGCGAGTTGGACTCGCATCGCGAGGAAGCATGGTGAGTCCAATATAATCCTTCTCCGCCTTCAGTTTGTGGCGAAGGTCAGCGTACTTAGCGACAGTGCGCTTCTTACGTTCGTTGCGTGCAATCCAGCTTGATTTAGCCATAGTTCGGGGCGCGGGAGATAGCCCACACGCAGAGCGATGCAAGCCCAAACTAGCTTTTTCTCCAGTTATTTCCGATGCCCCGAAACTCCATTTGTCTTATGAACCATCCACCCTCTCAACAATCCCCCTTGAGCACGGGCCTTATCTACTCTTGTATCCGCCTCAATGCTCCGGCGCACGATTCTCCGCTTCATTGCCTTCTCCTCCTTTGCAATCGCCATTTCCTCCTGCGGAGGTGGCGAACCTGAGCCTTATCGCAACGGGCAACTCCCCCAACCCATTGACAACACGCCCGTCCGGGTCGGGACGATCCCGAAAGTCGCTCCGCCCCAGGTCTTTGGAGAAAGCGCCATCGTCATCGACGCCGACTCCGGTCGAGTGCTCTATGCCAAAAACGCCGACTCGGTACGACCCGTCGCTTCAACTCAGAAGCTCGTCACCGCCCTAGCCGTAATCAGTGCCGGCAACATCAACAAACCGGTCACCATCCAGGCAAGCGACACCCAATGCGAGCCCACCAAGCTCTACCTTCGCTCCGGTGAAACCTACAGCCGCACCGATCTGATGCGCGCCCTGATTGTGAAAAGCGGCAACGACGTCGCGCGAGCCCTCGCGCGCGATGTCGGTGGCTCCCAAGAAGGATTCGCCGCCATGATGAACCGCAAAGCGGCATCACTCGGCATGCGCCACTCCCATTTCATCAACCCCAACGGCCTCCCCGCCGAAGGCCAGTATTCCACCGCCCGCGACATCGCCATTGCCGCCCGCGCCGCCTATCAGGTTCCACTGATTCGCTCATGGACTCGCATCAAGTCCTACACTTTCCAATATTCCGATGGTCGCACCAAGCGCCTCGAAAACACCAACCGCCTTCTCAAGAGCGTCCCTTATTGCGACGGCATGAAAACCGGCACCACCAACGCCGCCGGTCGCTGCTTGGTCTCCAGCGGCACCCTCAACGGTCGCTCCGCGATTGTCGTCGTCCTGAAGAGCAACTCGGCTCACATCTGGAACGACTCCGAAAAGCTCCTCCGCTGGGCGCTTGAACGGGAAGCCGCCGAGTAAAACGCCACTCGCTGGGCCTAACAACACAAGCCACCAACCGCGCATGCCCAGCCCCAAGCAACAACTCCAGCAACTCACCGAAGCCGGGCTGCTCCGCACCCTGCGCCCACTTGACTCCCCATCCGGCCCGCAAGTCATACGCGATGGCCGCCTGCTGTGGAATTTTGCATCGAACGATTACCTCGGTCTCGCCACCGACCCACGGCTCGTCGCCGCCTTCCAGCAAGGCCTCACCCTCTACGGCGCAGGCGCCGCCGCCTCCCGACTCATCACCGGCACCCTTCCCCCGCACGATCTTTTCGAACAAAAGCTCGCCGCTGCCAAAAAGACGGAGTCCGCGCTGCTCTTCTCCTCTGGCTTTGCGACGGCACTTGGCGCCATCCCCGCAATTGTCGGAAAAGGAGACCATGTGATCCTCGACAAGCTTTCGCATGCTTGCCTGATCGATGCCGCCAAACTTTCCGGTGCTACCATCCGCGTCTTTCCCCACAACAACGTCGAACGCCTCGGTGAGCTACTTGAAAGCACCCGCGCCAAGTCCTTGGGACGCATCCTCATCCTCACCGAGTCCGTCTTCTCCATGGACGGCGACCTTTGCCCACTGCGCGAAATTGTCTCCCTGAAGGAACAACACGACGCCCTCCTCCTCCTCGATGAGGCCCACGCCTTCGGTGTCCTCGGCCCGACCGGCATGGGCCTCGCCGAGGATCTTGGACTCCAGGACCGGATCGACTTCCATATGGGCACCCTGAGTAAAGCCGCCGGCCTATCTGGCGCCTACCTCGCTTGCTCCAGCATCTGGCGTGACCTCCTCATCAACCGCGCCCGCTCGTTCATCTACTCGACCGCTCCACCGCCGGCACTCGCCCACGCCGCGTCGGCCGCTCTGGAAATCATCATCGCCGGCTCCGATCTCCGGACCCGCCTCCGAAATCACATCCGGCTGATCGATCCAACGGCCACGACCCCGATCATCCCCCGATTACTGGACGATAACGAAAGCGCCCTGAACGCCGCCGCCCACCTCGCCGAACTAGGCTTCATCGTCCCGGCGATTCGCTACCCCACCGTCCCCCGAGGAACGGCACGCCTGCGCATTTCCCTCTCCGCCGCCCACGAGACAGAAACAGTCGCCGACCTTGCTAAATCGCTGAGTCAGGCCTAGAAAACGAGCAATTATTCGCTCACTTTGTCATATTTGAGCCTATTTTGATAAAGATATTGCCCAACGAGCATTCACAGAGCTTGACTTACGATACTTTTTCTGCTCATTTTAAACCAAAAGAAGCCATTTCGCGTAATACTCTGCTCAAATGTTCGATTACATGCCCATTAATGAGGTCGAAAAGGAACTCGGCAAGCGTCTCAAGCGCCGCCGTCTCGACCGCAATCTCAGCCAGGAAGCACTCGCCGAACGCAGCGGGTTGAGCCGCCGTACCATCACAGCAATCGAACACGGAGAGGGCACCACCCTCACCACATTGCTGACCGTTCTCCGCGCGCTCGACGCCCTAGACACTCTCGACAACTTCCTACCAGAGCCGGGCATCAGCCCGATCGCGATGCTGAAGCTTCAGGAAACGCCACGGAAACACGCCTACAAAACCCGCACTCCGCCCCCCGAAGGCGGCTGGAAGTGGGGAGATGAACCATGACCACAGCGGCGATCCATCTCTACGACACGCTCATCGGTGCCATCACCTGGGACCCGGAACGCGAGCAAGGATTCTTCGAATACGAACCTTCTTTTCTCGGCAGCGGCATCGAGATCGCCCCCCTGACCATGCCGCTCGCGCAATCGCGCTACACCTTCCCCAAGCTCCCGCGCGAAACCTTCAAAGGCCTCCCCGGCCTGCTCGCCGATTCCCTTCCGGACAAATTCGGCAACCTACTGATTGATCAATGGCTCGCCACCCAAGGACGCAGCCCCGCAAGCTTTAATCCCGTCGAACGCCTCTGCTACCTCGGCACCCGGGCCATGGGAGCCCTGGAATTCCATCCAACCCTCCTCGCCGACCTCCCTTCCGAAAGACTCCAGATCGATGCACTGGTCCAGCTCGCCAACGACGCCCTCGCTTCGCGGGAAAACCTTTATGCCAAGCTCTCGAAACCACCCGAAGCCCTCGCGACCATCCTCAAGGTCGGCACCTCGGCCGGCGGCGCACGCGCCAAAGCCGTCGTAGCCTGGAACCCCGCCACTGGCGAAATCCGCTCAGGCCAAGTGCCCCTGCCCAGCGGCTTCGAAGCCTGGCTCTTGAAATTCGACGGAGTCTCCGCCAACCGCGACAAGGAGCTCACCGATCCGCTTGGCTACGGACGGGTCGAGTACGCCTACCACCTGATGGCGCGCGCAGCAGGCATCAACATGAGCGACTGCCGGCTACTGGAAGAAAACGGCCGAGCCCACTTCATGACCCGCCGCTTTGATCGCGGCCCTGCGGGAGAAAAATTCCACATCCAAAGCCTCTGCGGCATCGCCCACTTCGATTTCAATCAGGCAGGTGCCTACTCCTACGAGCAGGCCTTTCAAGTCGCCCGCCGACTTTCCCTCCCCCAGCCCGATCTCCGCGAGCTCTTCCGCCGCGCCGCCTTCAACATCATGAGCCGCAATCAGGACGATCACACCAAGAACATCGCGTTCATCATGGACCGTCGCGGCCACTGGCACCTCGCCCCGGCCTACGACCTGATCTACGCCTACAACCCCGAAGGCGCCTGGACCTCGCGTCACCAGATGAGCCTGAATGGCAAGCGCGATCACTTCAGCCCCGAAGACCTCCTAAAGGCCGCCACCGCCGCCGACCTTAAACCACCCCAAGCAAAAACACTCCTCGCCGAAGTCCACTCCGCCATCGTCCAGTGGCCCAAATTCGCCAGACTCGCAGGCGTGCCGGAGGCATGGAGTAAAGAGATCAAAAGTCAATTGCGACTCACCCTTTTAAAGTAAGCAGCACGGCGGATTTTTGCACGGGGAGGGTTCACAGGCGGGCTGTGATGGTGGCGAAAGCGAGGCGATTGTTGAACTTATTCATCGCGTCGTGAAAGTCCTTGAAGGAGGATTGCCGGAGGTTTTTGCGAAGTTTTTTCCAC